>JASGVX010000076.1 GCA_030054735.1 Methanobacteriota archaeon
AAAAAAAGAGACTCTGTTGAAAAGTTTTTTGATGTATACAAAACAACATTAGATGCTGACAAATTATATCTTCACGATGATGAGAGCGTTTATGGGCATGTGCTTGTGGCATTTCTTTCATTATATGCGTACTGCAAATTGTTGAAGGCAATTAAAAAAGCAGGGATTCTTCGTATAAAGAAGTGACCCTGCCCTAAAGGGCAGGTCAGCCACCTGTCACAACTTTAAGTATTGTAATTCTATCAGAACCTATGATCCCATCAAGTGGAACAGCATTACCTCCGTTTAATACAAGTACGGTTTCCTGATTTATATCCAGCTTATCAAGCAAGTCTTCGTAAGTAGCAGTTTCAGCCATTTCTACAGTCTGCTCGGAAAACTCTCCAGCTTGAATTGTAATGTGTACCTTTTTATTCACTCTAGTGATCCACCGCCGCTTACCTGAATTTCGTCTACGATCCCCTTTATTAACTTCTGCTCCAGTTCATATTCTTTTCTGATGCCTTTCCTTTCTGCATTTCTCTTCTGGAACTTTCCTGCCATGTTCAACTCTCCTTACGATTTTTCAGGTTGCAACTTAGTAGGTATAATCTCTTTTGTCTTTTAGAGATGTATATCCAATAATGTTAATGATCTTTTGTTTTAATTAACTTTTTGGTTAACGAAATTATAGGTTAACCTATACTTATTTTGAGGCAATTGCACTGTATTTCACACAGGTTTTCAGAGGTGCAGTGATGTTAACAATCCTACAGATCCCATTGAAACTTCAATAAAATATATTCAAATTATACTATATAAAATTGATATCATAACTATTTATTCAGGAGCTAGTTATCTTGATAATAACGGAATACCAATTAGATGCTTTTAATTAAATATGACCCCACAGATTATAGTTAATAATTTGAAAGATAACAGATAAAAAACACACTAATTTACAAAAAACGCACATGATATTCTTCTAATAACATGCCCAAAAAATGAAAGTCCTTTTTCCTTACCTTTTTTGATAATAGAATTCCATCATTACTTTGGACAGGAAAGTTTTTTTACTTTGGTTCTATGAAACCGTCAAAAAACTAAGCATTGAATTTCCATCGAAGGCTCAGGTGTGACTTTGGTCACGGATGCCAAAACGCCTTTGAGGCAATTCTACTGTCTTGGAAATGATTGAGTAATGTAAATTAGAAGGGAAAATAAACAAATCTTGTGGTTTAGGAATAGTTGAAATATGACTTCAAGTTTTCACTTTACTAATGGCTCTATAATTGCACTTCTCAGTATCATTAATGACAATATGGTGTATAAGTGTTTGAAATTAAATTTTCACCATTCCTTAGACATTTACAAACGTTTTTTTATTGCTAGTATCCTCAATAGATCTGGTGAAAAACAGCAACAACGTTTTGCCAGAGATAATTATGATGGGATTTTAAACCTTAAAAATTGGTTAGCATCGAAAAATGTAATGTTGTTGCATGTGAATCAACAAGTGACTTCTGGGTTCCGATTTATGGTTCTTTGATAGATCAATTGTCTGTTATAGTTGGAAATGCCGGAGATATTAAGGCATTTACACAAAAAAATAGATTCGAAAGTAATTGCACAACGTAACTATTCAGCCTATCAAAACATGCCTGTTGATATTGATTTAACGAAAACGAGGAACCGAGAATTAACTTATGAACAATAAGAAAACGCAGTCAATCGCCAGCAATCAAAAAAATCAAAATACAGAAATTTGTCTGTGGATATTAGTAAAAATGGCTATTGATGTTGTTTTATATAGGCTGAATAGTTACTGCACAACTGCATTGAATAAAATGGTTCAACCATCAAGAGTTGAATTGAATGATAATAATACACCAGCCGGGATTCGAACCCGGGTTCGAGCGTTGGCAACGCCCGGTGATGACCACTACACTACTGATGTCCTCCGTTTTTCTGGTGCCCAGACCCGGATTCGAACCGGGGACAACTGCCTCTTCAGGGCAGCGCTCTCCCACTGAGCTACCTGGGCAGGCAGGTATAATACCACAAACATTACTCTTCAAGATTTCTTTCCAGAAAAAGCTCTGGAAAGATTACAATTGATTTTTAGTGGGCCCGCTGAGATTCGAACTCAGGACCTCCGCCATGTCAAGGCGACGTCATAACCGTCTAGACCACGAGCCCTATAATGCGTATTGCTTACGTTTCTCGCACGGAAGTGCAACACCATAGTACGCATCATCATTTATATAAGTTTTGGGTGCTTCGGTTTCATTATACTCAAATCAATCCTCAGAAATTCAAAAATTTTACAGATGCTTCAATTATTTTAGTTCTGGCTCCGATCTACATGCAAATAAGTGTATATTTTATATTATACCGTCTCTGCACCTGATTTCTTCAAATATCTTCCATATTTTTTTTATTCTCTCAGCTCTTTTCTCAGTATTTCTCAGTATTATTACTTCTCTAGCCTCAGTATATTACTCCTGCTCAGTATATCACTTCATGTAGCCTCAGTATTATTACTTCATGTAATTTGCGCAAATTTTATGATATTAGCCTGGAAAACTTGTATTCTAATAATAGAATGAATAACAGAATGAATAATTTTCTAAAACATTATAAATACAAAATTTCTGCTGAGGGTAATATGAACAGAGCATCAGATAATAAAGAAAAGCGCAGGACAATCCCGGAAATTCAGGAAAAAATAGATGCAAAAGAGGCTGTTGTCCTTACGGCAGAGGAAATCACAGCAAGGGTCAGGGCAGGGGAGGAAATAGGGATTGAAGATGTCGATGTTGTAACTACCGCAACCCGTGGGATCATGAGCGGAACCTATGCAGTTCTCTCATTCAAGGTCTCCGAGCCCGATTTTTTTATAAAGGCCTCTGAAGTTTTGCTGAACGGAGTGCCGGCAGTCGTCGGGCCCTGTCCCAATGAAAGGATTGGAATCCTGGACCTTATTGTACTCGGGACAGCTCACAGTAAATTAGATACTCGTTATGGAGGTGGACACCTGTTAAGGGACATGGTGGAAGGGAAGGGCATTACTGTTGGTGTAACCACGAGCGAAGGTAATCACTTCTCAGTGGAGACATGTCTATCCAAAATCCCTTTTGCACGGCTTTATGCGACCAGGCATGCCTTCAAAAATTACCGGGCATTCGTAAACCCCGGAAAAGATCCCATCAAAACAATTTTTCATGCCCTGCCCTTTGAAGGAGAGTTCAGGGAGATGACCTTCTGCGGCTGCGGCAAGTTAAACCCTATCGAAAATGACCCAAAACTCGAGACAATAGGAATCGGGACAAGAGTTCTTATCAATGGAGCCGAGGGGTTTGTTATAGGTCAGGGCACCCGCAGCGCTACGGACAATCCAAACCTTACAGGTTTTGCAGACCTTCACGATATGATCCCCGAATACATGGGAGGTTTTGTAACTTCAGCAGGACCAGAAATCATCAACACATGGGCAGTCCCTATTCCTGTCCTCAACCAGGGAATGCTTGAAAATATCCTTAAACTGGACAACCAGATCCAACTCAAACTGGTAGACCTTGCAGGCAGGATTCCCCTCTGTGAGATCACTTACGGGGATGTCTGGGATAATGCAGACCTGATCGTAAAGTACGAACCAGAAAGATGCATTAACTGTAAGGACTGCCTGGTAGCCGAGTCATGTCCTATGGGTGCCGTAAGCAATGGAGGAAAAGGAGCTGAACACAGGCCTGAACTTTGCTTTAACTGCGGGCTCTGTATTAAAATGTGCAAAGGAGAAGCCTTCAGCGCAAACCTGGGTTCAGTAAAATGTGCAACTGGAAGCTGCCTAAGAGACATCAAAGTAACCCTGCGCCAGTCAGACCGCGCCAGAGCAGTAAAGGCCGCACAGGAACTCAAAGAACAGATACTTGAAGGGAAATTCAGGCTCAAAGAACCTGTGGAAAAAATAAGCTGGAGAGAATAAGGCTCAAGAGAACAAAGTTAAAGAAAAAAACCAGAATGAACTGAGGTTTTGCCATTTTCCATCAACTTCCTTATTTTTCAATGATATTTGATTATAATCCTTAACTCCCATTTTTTGTAGGGAATATATTGAATTTGAGAGTTTTATCTAATTCTCTTACTTTCTTAGGAACTTCAGTAATGATACTTTTTTCACCGAAATTTATATTTTTCACTTTTCTAAA
>JASGVX010000077.1 GCA_030054735.1 Methanobacteriota archaeon
ACACTCCATATGAAGAAGTTCTAAGGACAATATCTATGCTTCCTGAAAAAGGCAGTATTCGTGGAGTTGCCCGAGCTACTGGACATAGTAAAGACACTGTTTCTAGATGGCTTGAGATTGCCGGAACCCATGCAGAAGAAGTTACAACTTATTTCCTCAAAAATCTCAATCTTACGAGAGTGGAAGTTGATGAGATCTGGTCATATATAAAAAAAAGCAAGAAAATGTGACTGAAGAGGATTCTTAAGAGTATGGTGACATATATTCACTTACAACGATCAAAAGTGACACAAGATTGTTCCTTTCTCATCATGAAGGAAAACGTAGTACGGAGGATGCTATAGAGTTATTTAAAAAAAGTTGAGAAGATGCATTCCCCATCTTCTCCTATTCCTGTGTTTACCTCAGGCGATTGGAACGCCTTTGAAGAAGCACTTGTAAATGTTTATGGAAAAATCGAGTTGCCAGAATACAAAGGTATCGGAAGAAAACCACTGCCGAAACTGGTTCCACTTGACGATTTAAAATATGTCAAGGTATTGTAGGACTTACGCACTTGAAATGTAAAATCAGACACTTGCGGGCTCGTCAACATTATTTGAGTTTATATAGTTAAGTCACTTCCGCTCGTGGTTTTCAATTTAACTGCGTAAATGGTTTCAAAGGACTCCAGCTATGGTAGAAGGAATAACTGATCACATATGGACTTTAAAGGAACTATTAACATTTAGAGTTTCTGTTCAATAATTTAAGGATACTACCAATTTGTCATTCGAACTTAATTTGTTATTCAAATGTGATATCTTATGAAATATGATGTTGTTGTGGTAGGAGCTGGCCCGGTGGGCTCCACTGCTGCCCGCTATGCGGCAATGCATGGAGCAGAGGTCCTTCTGCTCGAAGAACACGCTTCAATAGGGTCACCTGTAGGCTGTACAGGGCTTCTGAGCACAAGAGCTGTTGAAGAGTGCGAACTCAAACCATCTGACGAATTTGTGTTCAATTCCGTGCGCGGGGCTTTCGTGCACGCCCCTGGCGGGCAGTGCCTGCCTATTGATGGAAAGCAGACAAAAGCGTATGTCGTTTCCAGGAAAAATTTTGACCGTACACTTGCAGTAATGGCTGTTGAAGAAGGCGTTGATCTCTCTCTGAAAACAAGGGCTGCAGGATTTGAAAAAGGGAACTCTGAAACCGGAAGCGGAAAGGAAAGAAGTGATAAAGAAAAGAGCTCACCTGTGAAGCTAAAGATACTCAGGAGTGGCAAGCCCGAAACCATATCCGCATCTGTAGTTATTGGGGCAGATGGGGTAAAAAGCCAAATAGCCAATTATGCAGGCATTGGAAAACCTGCACGCATACTCCCTGGAATCCAGATTGAGGCACCCTATGCATCAGAAGACAGCGACTTTGTAGAACTGTTTCCCGGTTCTTCAGCCCCTGGTTTTTTTGCCTGGACCGTACCCCTTGACGAAAAAGTTTCAAGAATAGGGCTTGCACTTGAACCCGGTATCGCCTGCAAAAACGGCTCAGGTGAGAATTCCCCGCTTTCCTATCTTGAAAAATTCCTGCACAAAAACCCCCACGTAAAAGCAAGGTGCTCAGGGGGTATGCTTGATTTTGTGCTTGGCGGAATTCCTATTGGCCCCCAGGAAAAAACATTCTCTGATGGCGTCCTTCTCGCAGGCGATGCCGCAGGGCAGACTAAACCCACGTCAGGAGGGGGAATCTACACAGGGGCTTTTGCAGCAAAAATCGCAGGAAAAGTTGCAGCTGAAGCCGCCCTTGAAGGAGATACCTCTGCACAGAGGCTTTCCGAATACGACAGGCTCTGGCGAAAGGGGCTGGCAAAAGAACTCGAGATAGGAATGAAAATCCACGACTATATCGGAAAGCTGGAAGACAATCAGCTGAACGAACTCATTGGCTCTTTAAATACCCCTTCCATCCTGAACATGATCACGGAATACGGAGATATGGACCACCCATCTGTCCTTATGAGGAAGCTGATGTTTTCCGGAAACTCTTTTAGGCTCATGAAAGCTTTTGGGACATTTTTAAAGACGCTCTTTTAAAGGGCTCGGTATAAAAAAGAAGAGAAGAGACAAATTTATCCTTCTTTAAAAGACTTACAAATTTCAAATTTACCCGTAAAGAACCCTCACTTTTGCTATCTTTCACCTGTTCATATATTCTTCGTTGCAGGAAAAGACTGAAATATCGTTATTATCCGGGTTACCCCCAGACAAAAGCATTTTTTAACTTGCAGAAACCATGTGCTTCAGTCGGCTGATTACTATGTTCCGGTATTCAGTCATCCTGTAAGTCCAGTAATATTCCCGTATTTCTCTATCTTTTATTCTTTTTTCGTTTTTAATAAAAGGCTTTATGTATCCAAGTAAAAAGGCTATTCCGGTATAATGCGGCTTCTTCAGAGTATAGTTTAACACATTTATTAAGATCAGGACCGGATTTTTATTTAAATAGTAAGCCATATAACCGTTATATTTGTACCCCTTCCAGAGACCTTCTGCACTGCCTGTTAATCGTTTTTCTACCATCTGAATTTCATTAAACCTGTAAATCTGCCATCCCCGCATAATGGCTTTTATATTTGAAATTGAGTCGGCGGAGGGCTCCAGCAAAAAGCCCCCGGTATCAAAAAAGCATTTTTTTGACCAGACCCGACCTGTACCTGATGGAAAATTTTGAGCCTGGCCGGAGAGTTTTAATTTTCCACCAATTTCATGGTAAAGGCCCCCACTTGCAATGCCCAGCTTATTGTTGAGTTTAAATTTATGCAATATCTTTTCAAAATACTCTTTTTCCAGTACCGTATCCGCATCTGTTGAAGCAATAAAATCATAGGATATTTTATTTATGTCACAATATTTTATAATGAAATCAAATCCGGATTTATATACATAGGATACGTGAAAAATTATGTCTCTTGGCTGGGGTGGTAAACGAATAGTTTTTATCCAGGGATATCTGGACACAAAATCGTGTATTATTTTTGGAGAGTTATCAGTACTTCCGTCATCAACAATCAACCAGAGAACAGGCTTTATAGTCTGAGAAATTACAGAATTGATGACATCAGAAAGGTTTTTTTCCTCGTCTTTAACAGGCGTAATTAAAATATACATAAATATTCGCTCTCCATATATAAGCAAAGAAAATTTAAGCGATATATATTTATCGAATTAGACATAGGATTTAAGCAGTTAGTTCTTTGCATATCGTTTTTACTACAGTTGCAAATGTACAAATCAGAAAGTCAATGTAGTTAATGTCAGTACACCCAGGAGGATTAAATGTCCATGACTCCATATGTTTTTGGGTAACTTTTCTAATAAATTATATTTTAAATGATATTAAGTTTTCGGTATTTCAAGCGTGTAAGTCCTAAGATAGCTTTCGGGTTTTAACTAATTTTTTTGAAGAAAAGATATTATTTTGTCCCCTATTAATAAAGGTTTCAGAATTATTTGAACAATAAAGTTATATTCTTTTGTCACGTTGTCCACATGGATTTTTTTATGCAGACAGTTAAACACCTTGCAAGAAATAGTGGGTTTTTATTTCTTAACGGCATTGCAACGAATATCCTAAGTTTCTTTGCCATGTTATATATTGCCCGTTACCTGGGACCCAAAGATTACGGGATCTTTTCTTTTGCCTTTGCTTTTATCTATTTTTTTAGCTTCATTCCTGATATGGGAGTTCATCAGATCCTTGTAAGGGAGGCTGCAAAGGAACCCGAAAAAGCAGGAAAACTTATCGGAAACGGGACTATAATAAAGTTCTTCCTTTCATTCATTGCTTTACTTTTAGCTCTAATTTGTATAAACGTCATAGACTTTCCTCCTTCCACAAAAAATGCACTGTATATAGCATCTCTAGGTCTGCTTATAAGCGGGACAGGAGCTTTCGGGATTATATATGAAGCAAAACTGAGAATGGAATATTCTTTATTGTTCAATTTGGTCAGCAGAGTCTGTCTTCTTATATTTGTTTTTCTTGCGATTGCAAACCATTCAACTCTCAATACTTTTGTTTTAGCCTCGGTTTTAGCCACTTTCATACATAATTTATTGATGGTTCTGTTCTCAAAGAAATTAGTTAAAGTTTCTTTTAAAATAGATTTCATTTTAATAAAACAGTTATTAAAGGAAGCCATTCCTATAGCAATTGCTTCGGTTTTTACTATAGTATATTTCAGGATTGATGTACTTATGCTCTCATTTTTGCGGGGGGATGCTGAAGTTGGTTTTTATTCCGCTGCATACCGCCTCACAGATGCACTTGTCTTCCTTCCGTCAGCGTTTACAACCTCTATATTCCCTTTAATGTCTAAACATTTTAAGGACTCTTTTAACTCATTCAGTTTCGCATATGCCAGGACTTTCAAATATCTTTTTACTGCAGGTCTGCTAATTGCAGTTCTGGTTACATTTGCTTCGGAGAAAATCATCCTGATCTTTTACGGTCCTGAATATCAGGAATCAGTAATTGCGTTACAAATCCTTATCTGGGCAACAGCCATCACATTCATAAGTGTCCTTATAAGTTCAACATGCGTTTCAAGTGGGAACCAGCAAATAATCTCAAAAACAGCTATCTTAGCTGCATTCCTGAACGTAATTCTAAACTTTATACTGATCCCTTCAAGTGGATACGCAGGTGCTGCTGTCGCTACGGTAATTTCACTATTAGGGTCAATGATGTTTGGTCTATTCTGGGTTCATAAGAACCTTTTACATGAAAATCCACTCAAAGGAACCATTTCGCCTATTATAGGTGCGGTTGTAATCTCCTTGCTCATGATATTGTTGAGGCCATATGTAGATATCCTGTTTCTCAGTGTCGTCTCAGTTCCGGTTTTCGCTGCGGTTCTTTATATCACAGGCTGGATAGACTCCGACGATAAAAAAATTTTTTTAAGCCTATTTCCCAGAGCGCGTTTTAATTCAAAGAGATTTTGATCTGCTGCACGATAAGCTGCAAAATGAGCTCCAAAGTGATCTAGCACCTAGCTAAAGACTCGGAGGCTCCCTGATTCATCCCCTTTCTATCGAAAGCAAGTCCTCAGGCTCTTTCCCACGTTCCGCAGGTCTTGAATAGGTTTCAAACCGGAGTTTCAAAGATATTGAAAAATAAAGGCTTTTGGCTGCGATAATCCCAGGTATAACAAAAAATTAATTAAATTCCCGACCTCACATAATTCAAGTCTTGTTGTCGCCTAATATTGAATTGTTTTTCTGAGGTCTTGATAATTATTTATGTGTTTTGTTATCTTCTTATAGGGGAGGTAAGAGTTTTACAGCGTTTTATTTTAGTTATTATCATTTAGACCCTATAATCGCAAAAGTCATTAATTTCACTATAAAGACTATAACTAAATTAGTTTAATATAACTCTATTTTGTATTAAACTTTTTAGAATTGTTCGTTAAGATAATTAATTTTTCATTAAGCCCTACAAAAAAGTGCCTTTTGTTATTGTTTTATGTATGAAAATGTAAGTTCCGGTTTTAATCTGGCATCTGCAAGGATTGAAGCTGTTTCCTATCTTTAAACATTAATGGAATAAGAAAACTGGTTTTCCCAGTTGTTTTTTATCCATTAATTATTTAGCATGAAAGTGCTTTCAGGTACTTTCATTTTTTGTGCATGTTATTCGAAGAATTTCATATGCGTTTTTCATTATAGCTTCTCTTTATTTTTTTTGTTTCACTTTTCTTTCAAATATTCATCAATTGCCTTTGCCGACTTTTTACCTGCGCCCATTGCACTTATCACCGTTGCTGCGCCTGTAACCACGTCTCCGCCGGCAAACACCCCGCACTTGGAGGTCGCACCGGTCTCTTCGTCGGCAACAACAGTACCTCTTTTGTTCTGTTCAAGGCCTTCCGAGCCTTTGAAAATTATCGGGTTTGGAGAAGTGCCTATCGCAATAACCACAACATCTGCAGGGACAAGGAATTCCGAGCCTTCTACAGGGACAGGGCTTCTCCTGCCTGACTTATCTGCCTCGCCAAGTTCCATTTTTATGCATTCGACGCCTGTAACGTTGAACTTTTCGTCTCCAAGGATGTGGACAGGGTTTGTAAGGAGCCTGAAGATAATTCCTTCTTCTTTGGCATGCTCGATCTCTTCACGGCGGGCTGGCATCTCGTCTTCTCCACGGCGGTAAACTATACTCACCTCTTCTGCGCCCAGGCGAAGGGCAGAGCGGGCTGCGTCCATTGCCACATTTCCGCCTCCAACTACAAGCACATGCTTCCCGTGCCTGACCATTGTGTCGTATTCGGGGTCATAGGCTTTCATGAGGTTCACGCGGGTTAAGAATTCGTTTGCAGAATATACACCGTTTAAGTTTTCGCCTTCTATTCCCATGAAATTAGGAAGCCCTGCGCCAGTGCCAAGGAAAACGGCATCGAAATCATCACATAACTCGTCCAGGGTCTTGATCCTGCCAATGATATAATTGGGCTTGACCTCGACACCAAGTTTTTTGATATACTCAAGTTCCTGCCGCACGATTTCTTTTGGCAGCCTGAACTCGGGGATGCCGTAACTCAGGACTCCTCCTGCTTTGTGCAGGGACTCAAAGATTGTTACTTTGTGCCCAAGTTTTGCCAGGTCTGCAGCGGCAGTAAGCCCTGCGGGTCCGGAACCCACAACTGCAACTTTCTTGCCAGTAGGGGTCATAGCTTCGGGGTCTTTCACACCTTTTTCACGCTCATAGTCCGCGCAGAAACGCTCAAGCCTTCCTATAGCAACAGGCTGGCCCTTTTTCCCGAGTACGCAGAGGGCTTCGCACTGGGTTTCCTGAGGGCAGACGCGTCCGCAGATTGCGGGGAGTGTGTTTGTGGCTTTGATTTTCTCGATTGCCTCTTCAAAATTCTCTTCAGAGACGAGTTTAATAAAGCCCGGGATATCCACATTCACAGGACATCCTTCAACACATTTCGGGTCCTTGCAGGAAAGGCATCTGGAAGCTTCGGCAAGGGCATCTTCTTTCGAGTAACCGAGAGCTACTTCACTAAAGTTCTTTATGCGCTCCTCAGCAGGCTGCTCTGGCATCGGGGTCCTTTCTTTCTTTGCTTTTCCCTGTTTTTCTTCGTGTAATTCTTCCATTTTTTCATCCCCTCTTTTTTAGTGCAGTCCGCACCTGCATTCTTCTTCGTACTTTTCCACAGCTTTTGCTTCTTCGCCGCGGTACATTGCAAGCCTGTTCATAAGCTGGACGAAATCAACCTTTCGGGCGTCAAATTCAGGTCCGTCAATGCAAGTAAATTTCGTTTCTCCGTCGACCATAACCCTGCAGCCTCCACACATTCCTGTTCCGTCCACCATTATGGAGTTCAGGCTGACAATGATTTCCACATCATAGGGAGAGGCTACCCCTGTTCCTACTTTCATCATGATTGGCGGGCCCACAATTACAACCCTTGCAACCTTTTCGCCGCTGTCCAGGATCTTTTTCAGGATGTCGGTCACAAACCCGTGCTGTCCTTTTGACCCGTCATCTGTTGCTATATACAGTTCGGAACTGGCCTCCCTCATTTCTTCTTCTAGGAGCAGGAGATCCTTGTTTCGGGCTCCAATTATGGAAATTACCTTGTTTCCTGCGCTTCTATATGCCTTTGCCTGAGGGTAGATAGGGGCAACTCCTACTCCTCCCCCTACAAGGATTACGGTGCCAAGCTTTCTGACATCTGCCGGGTTTCCGAGCGGCCCGACAAAATCTTCAAGGAAATCGCCTGCAGAGAGCTTTGCAAGCTGCTTTGTGCTCTTGCCCATTTCCTGAAAAATTATAGCAACCTTGCCTGTTTCTTTCTCAAAATCTGCAATTGTAAGAGGAACTCTTTCCCCCCTTTCATCAATCCTGAGGATTATAAACTGTCCGGCTTTTGCAGCCTTTGCTATATCAGGGGCATCTATTATCATTCTGTGCACTGATGGAGCAATTTCTTCCTTTTCTAGTATTTTATATGCCATAAGATCACATTTTCCTGAGTAAAAGCATATCTTCTGAACAAATGATAGGATAAATTTAAATGTAAGCAGCCCTTGTGCGGAGTCCTGTCTCTATAACTTTCCGCATAGACTTTCTCCTTATACTGATTAATGGGATATATATTCTCCCAACTAATTTTAATTATTTTACCTGGTTTGTACTCTACCTTTTTAGGAGAGATAAAGGAGAACTCCCGTGAATTTATTTGAACCTAGATTCAGCAGGTCGACATTAAAAATCAGAACATTTTTCTTGATGTCGTTTTATGGTGCCCCCCTGGCTAGAAATAAGATTGAAAGTTAGTTAACATCTAGATCAACTATCACCAAATATATAAATACTGGATCATTTTTTCACAAAAGTTTGGTATGAGATATTATTAATTGATCATATTAGGACTATACGCACTTGAAATGTAAAATCAGACACATGCGAGCTCGTCAACATTATTTGAGTTTATACAATCAAGTCACTTCCGCTCGTGGTTTTCAATTCAACTGCGTAAGTCCTATTATCTAAAGAAAAAAGCGAGTGAGGAAAGTTAAATTATAACCTAAGTTTGACAGTACCCACTAATTGGTACTGATATTTTCCTTTTTTTTGTCCCAACTGGACTTGACAAATCTTTAAAATTTATAAAAATTTGTTATATATGCTATATAATTCCATTTAAATTTGCTACAATCAAGCTGTTGGTCTTATCAAAATTCGCAAAAATATAGTTTTTTACTCAATTTATCTTGAACTTGATTTTAAGTGTCAAATTCTTCAAGCTTTTTTTAATGAGTTTTGTAGATACGTGTTTTAGCTCTTCAAATTCATATCGCATCAGCGATATGAATAATTGAGCGATAAATCCAAGGATAATAGCTCCATAAATGCTATCTTCCGACCACACTCTCAACGGTTTGATGTTGATCTCGTTTTTCAATGAATTGAATATTTTCTCAATAGAACCTAGATTCGTCAGGTCGACATTTAATTTTTCATAATTTCTGTTGATGCCGAATTTGAAATAATACATAGTATTTGTACGTAACTTTTAGGTTTACATATGATCAATTAATAAAATCTCATGCTAAACTTTTATGAAAAAATGATCCAGTATTTATATAAGTGGTGATGGTTGAGCCACATGTTAAGCAACTTTCAATCCCATTTCTAGCTAGGAGATACCATAAAAAGACATCAAGAAAAATTCTCTGATTTTTAATGTAGGCCTGCCGAATGTAAGTTTAATAACGTTAACCTGCCGAATGTAGGTTAGTAAGGACTCTATGTCAGCAAGGACTCTATTGTTAGTAAGGACTCTATGTCAGCAAGGAATCTATGCTGGTTGTCTATATGAAGAATATAAGGAAAAAAAATTAGAATACGAATAGTTATTCTTTTGTTAATTAAATCATATTATACTATTAACACACATAATATATTGATACAAAACTATTAAAATGTGTTAAATTATAACATAATTTTATAATAACATATGAACACTTAAATAGTAGATCATCATTGATATATACACTAACAAAAAGTTAGGTTTCCTTCATAAAACTTTAACACATATCGATTTTCCTGCAAAGAAGGAAGATATTGTTAAGCGTGAAGGATAGTAAAGCCAGGGATACGACATTCTGCGAAATACAAATTATCTCCGGAAAAGGAGTATACAAAGGCTGCAGATGTCGCCAGGGAATTTGAGGAGACTAAACAAAAGTAAAGGTGGAATATCATGGAAACTGAGAATAAAAGCAGATTTATTGCAGACCTTCCAATGGAAACTCAGGAGATATTAAAAAATATAACCTATCCTGCAAATAGAAACGACATCATTGGGCAAGCAAGGGAAAGCGGAGCAATCCCAGATATACTGCGGGAACTTGGCATGCTTCCGGACAAGCAATACAATAGCGTGGCGGATGTCGCCGAGGAGCTTCATATAATTTACATGGGGATACCCGTCTGAAAAGCATAATTATTTTTTTATTTTTTTAACAACAAGTGATCCAATAAGTGATCAATTTAATCATTTCCCATTGTTTTTTTAAATGTACCTTGCAGAGCCTGGAAAATATATATTTCTCATTCATAGCAGGGCAAGAAGAAGTTATCAAACCCTCTCCCTTATCCACTTAATTCGCATTCTTCCCTATCTATTTTCCCGACCCCTAGCTCCTTTTCTTCCTTCACCTATCCTGAAAACAGTTCTCGTTTAACAGGAGAAGTTTTTAATATCTGTTCTTTTTCTTACAAGAGTTAACCTTAACCTGACGTATGTCTGTATTCCCTATGCTTTTTTGGAAACATACATAAGTCAGCAGTATACATAAGTACAATTTGCTGATAGGTACAAACCAGCGCTCAAATTATCTCTCGTCTTTTTTAAAAGAGTATGTCCTTTTACCTTTCTTTTTTAGCTTGAATAATCTCTTTCGGGTGACACCTTCTATTATTTCATCCTCTTTCATGTAAGAGTCTCTAAATGAAAGAATACCATCGGGTTTAAGAATCCTGTGAAGCTCTTCCATGACAAGTTGTGGCTCTTTCAGGGTATGCAATGTATCATAAAAACAGACCACATCCACGCTATCTTCGAATAAGCCTGTATTGTAATCAGTAAGGATAGTCTCTACGTTTTTCAGTTGTCTTATAGAAGCCAGGCTCTGGACCATCTCGATAGCAACAGGGTTGATATCCACTGCATAGACTTTTCCTGAAGGACCTACCATTTTGGAAGTATCAGGAATGTAGGAACCTGATCCACATCCGTAGTCCAGAACTTTAAAACCAGGCTTTATCCCGGCTTCTTCGAGGATCTTTCTGCGGGGAAAAAAGAAGTCCCGGAACTTGAAGATAAGGGTATTTGTGTGGAATCTAATATCAGACTCTGGTTCTTCCGTCTTGTTTTCCTCCTTGTGGCCAGTTTTCCGGTAGATAAGAGTTCAGGTTTTTCTCTTGTGTTAATTATTCCTTCAAGCTACTTGAGATCTCTAATACATTCAATATCTTAACTACGGAAATTTTTCATCATCCTTACTGTTCTATACAGATATCTTGATATACTGTATATTGTCTTCAACAGTTATTGTTGTCTTCAACAGTTATTGTTGTCTTCAACAGTTATCAGATTTTCTGTCAGATCTTAGATTAGTGGTTTCCCGTTATTATTGTAATGCAAAACTTTAATCCAAAATCAGAAAATAGAATACCTTATAAAGTATCATAAATAAGGTAATGAAGTATTAAAGTAAGACTACATTTATGAACGGAAGGAATGAAAGTGACAAGCATTAAAGCCGCCTGTATCCAGATGAATATCTCCCTTTGTTCAAAGCATGAAAACCTTGAGCGTGCCCTTACCCTGGCAGAAGAAGCGGTTTCAAAAGAAGCCGAGTTGCTTGTCTTTCCGGAAGTTTTCTCAACCGGCTTTTGTTATGACCATATCGAAGAAGTGGCTGAAACTGTCTCTGGTCCCACTCTCGAAGCTCTCCGCGACTTTTCCAGAGAATATGGCTGCATTCTTACAGGCTCAATAATAGAAAAGATAGAGAGGAAAGAAAAGGATGCAGCAAGTCTGGAAAAGAAAACTTCTCCCCAGTTCAATCTCGGT
Organism: Methanobacteriota archaeon; assembly: GCA_030054735.1. Classification (GTDB taxonomy): domain Archaea; phylum Halobacteriota; class Methanosarcinia; order Methanosarcinales; family Methanosarcinaceae; genus Methanosarcina. The sequence goes on from JASGVX010000077.1 coordinate 11,636, forward strand.
TTCTGCATCGAATCCGGAGAGCTAACCGGCATCCGCCGAAAAGTACAGCTTTACGGCCCTGAAAAAAAATATTTTGTATCTGGAGACAGCATATCTCCTATCAGGCTGCAAAAATATGGGCTTTCCATAGGGCTTATAGTTTGCAATGAAATCAGGTATCCGGAAGTTGCCCGAAAATTTGCTCTTGAAGGAGCAGACCTGCTGGTTTCAGCCGCTGAAATCCCTGATTTTTATATATATCCCTGGCGTATTATGTCTATTTCCCGGGCTATTGAAAATCAGCTGCCTCATATCGCCTGCAACAGGGTGGGAAAAGACAGTTATTCAACTTATCCAGGCGGCTCTCTTGTTGCCGACGGCTGGGGCCGCATTCTGGCCGAAGCTGGAACAAAAGAGTGTGTTCTTCTTGGAGAAATTGATCTGGAAGAGGCAAGTGAAATCAGGCAAACCGGTTCTATTCTCGAAGACCGCAGGCCTGATCTGTATTAAAAAAAGAGATCCCTCAATAAATTGAGCTTTTGCCAATTTGGATATTAATGCTTAAAAATTAAATTAAAAGCATTAAATTCTTTTTTTTTTAAAAAATTACTTTTACTTACTCAGATATTCAACTTCCTAAAAGCTCCTGGTGCTCTTATCAGGTCATGTCTTCCAACTTTAAAAGCCGTTTATCCAGTTGTAGAAAAAATACTTGTATCCTTTACCAATATTTTTATCAAGGATTATACATTTTTATGATTTGTTTTTAGATTGCTAACTTAAAATAACTTTTAATTAGATATAATTCTTATTATTAGTGTTTAAATTATATTTAGAAGAAAAATATTAAATGTTTTTGCAAAAAAACCTTATTTAACAGTTATATAGAAAAATAAGTAATTTAAAGAAAAATAGCAAAACCTCATTTGCAAAAAACGAGCTTCGGAATAAGGAGATTCGGAAATACTGATAGAAGGAAAAACTTTATATTAATAAACTACTTCTATAGGTTGCTTCAAACCTGAAGTACCAGACCCTGTGGCCGGGGTAGGGTAGAGGTTATCCTGTGGCCCTGTGGAGGCTACGATCCGAGTTCGATTCTCGGTCCCGGCCCTAAATATTTTTTTATTTGCTTATTCTCTTGATTGATCTTTTCTGGATTTTTTTCTTCATTTCTGTTTTATGGAATTTCCTGTTTTATGGAATTTCAAGCACCTGTAATTTAATATCCAACCATACTCCAATCTTCAGTTACAAACAAAGGAAACGAGAAACTGATATGAAAGCACTTATTATAGACGGTTACGTGGACGAACCCGCCTGCCTCGGAGTTCCTCCATATCTTTCCCCCTATCCCCGATACATAGCAGGAGCTCTAAGAGAACGCGGTCTTTCCGAAAATGATATCCATTACATTACTATTGACGCCCTGAGGGAAAACCCTCCCGGAATTGGCAAGCTTATTGGAAAATCAGGTCTTGTGGTCATTATTGCCGGCATGACCGTGCCCGGCAAATATTTACGGGCATCTCCAATCTCGCCGGGAGAGATCGAAACTATTTTCCGGACTGCACAAGGAGTAAAGGTTATAGGCGGCCCGATAAGGCTCGGCTTCAGCAAGGAAGGCGGAAGAGCTGCAAAAGGCATGGAAAGCGGGATAAGCCTCGGAGATGCCGTACTTGCAAAAATGGATATCGAGGCTTTTGTTTACGACCTTTTTGAGGAAAGAGGAGCAAACGGGAGAGGAATCAGTGGAAGCTTTCCTGTCAGGCTGAACGTTCCGGAATCAGTTGAGCACCGTTTCAGGACAACAGAAGAGATCGGACGCTGGGGACTCAAAGGATCTTTTTTGATCCGGCAGCACCCGGACTACCCTTACTGCATGTGTGAACTTGAAACCTACAGGGGCTGTGGAAGGCAGGTCCACTGTTCTTTCTGCACGGAAGCATTTTACGGAGCTCCGGACTATAGGCCTGTAGAGGATGTAGTCTCAGAAGTATCTGCGCTTTATTCTCATGGAGCCCGCCATTTCAGAATAGGACGGCAGCCCGACCTTTTTTCCTATCACGGGACTGATGCAGGAGGGCCTGTCCCGAAGCCTGTGCCTGAGGTCCTTGAAAGGCTTTACCGCGGGATACGGAACTCCGCACCTGAGCTTTCCGTGCTACATATGGATAATGCAAACCCCATAACTCTTGCAACATATCCAGAAGAGTCAGAACAGATTCTGAAGACGATTGTTAAATATCACAGCTCAGGAGATGTAGCCGCTTTTGGTATGGAGACTGCTGACCCTAAAGTAATTGCAGCAAACTTTCTCAAGGCTACTTCCGAAGAAGTTTTTGAGGCTATCAAGCTGGTAAACAGGTTTGGAGCCTTGCGCGGCGCAAACGGGCTTCCGGAAATTCTTCCGGGCATTAATTTTGTTCACGGGCTTATGGGTGAAACAAAAAAGACTTTCCAGTTGAATTATGCTTTCCTGCAAAAAGTTCTTGATTCAGGGCTACTTCTACGGAGGATTAATATCCGGCAGGTTATGGCATTTCCCGGGACTCCAATCTACGGCAGGGACGAGGCTGCAAGAAAGCACAAGAAACTCTTTCTTGACTATAAGGAGCAGGTCCGGAAGAATATTGACCTTCCAATGCTCAGGCGGGTCGTTCCCGAAGGTACCGTGCTAAGAGACGTGATGTGTGAGGTACACGGCAAAGAAATCACATTCGGAAGGCAGATTGGCTCTTACCCTCTGCTTGTAGGGGTCCCTGCTCTTATGCCTTTGAGGATGTTCACGGACATTACTGTCACAGGGCACGGTATGCGTTCGATTACTGGAATTCCTTATCCCCTCCATATCAACGCAGCTTCCCCTGCTCTGATACGTGAACTCCCGGGGGTCAGCAGAAAAGCGGCTGATTCCATAGCTGCCGGAATTCCCTATGCAGATAGGGAGGATTTTCTTAAAAGAGTGAGCGAAGGAGAAAAGATTCTCGGTTTCATAGAAGTTTAATGCTAACTATTAGTAGCCTTTAAAAGGCTAGAATCTCCCCTATTTTCGAGGGGAAATTGGTTATAATTTGAATCCTTTTTTGTTTTATTATTATGCTTACACGTGAAGCTTTTATGAACAAGCCCCGCTACCTTCAGAGGGACCAGTCATCGCAGTATTATTCTTCTTGAAAATTTCAGGGAAAGCTCAACGCATTTATTCCCTGCAGCCTCTCTACCTCCAAAAACGCAAGAGCATGTGTGGGACAGGCCTCCACGCATGCAGGAAGTTCTCTGTTTCCACATAAATCACATCTTATGACGGTCCCTTCTTCAGTCCGCCTGTCGATTACTCCGTAATTGTGGGCCATGGAAGAAGTCCAGCACCCCGATACAAGGATTAACCGGTACAGATTAGAAAAACGGGTGCAGACCATAGAACAGGTCCAGCAGTCCACACAAAGCTCACGGTTGTGGTTTACAGTGCCTGTATCGGCGTCTTTAGAAAGAGCTTTTCTAGGGCAAAGCGAAACACAGGGTGCATCTTCGCAGTGGCGGCAGGTGATCGGTAAGGAGACTTCGAGGGCAGACACGTGCTCAACAGAAATACGCTTTTTCGGGGATGGTTCTTCTCCTAAAGCCGAAAAAAGATTCTTTCTCTCAGAATGGGAAACTGCACAGGCAACCTCACATGAGCGGCAGCCCATACATAGTTCAGGCCGTATAATCAGGTCTTTCATTACGAATTACCTCTATTATTTCAAGCCCAGTGCTTTTCTTTTTCCTTCAATGTGCTCTAGCATCAGGTTTGCGGCTTTGAAAGGGTCAGACACCACCGCAAAACTTGCCCCAAGAACACCATCCAGACCTTTTGTCAGAAGAGACGTAACTTCCTTGCTACCAAGAACTGGCGGGATAGTACCCAGCACGGTAAACACTCCTGAAGAAACAACATAAGCTCCTATACTTACGGCTTTTTCACTCATCCACTCAGGTGCTGCTCCGGCTGCAGGGAGGGCGCTGATGTCCACACCCAGGCGATTTTGCATCCGACAACTGCTCCCATTCCCTTCACCGTACCTTCTGCAATAGCTTCAATGAGTGGGTCAGGGCTTCCTCTGAGAGCTTTAAGGATTGCTTCAGCACTGAAACCGACCATGCATTCCTGCTTCTCTTCCGGAATATTTACCTTTTCGATGTTCCGGTTAGGGAAGTTTTCTACATCTGTTCATACAATTTCTTTTGCGGTATCATAAGCCTCCTCTTCGTGGAATTCCATTCTTAAAGTTCCCGGGAAATTGGCTTTTGGAGATGTGGATATAAATTTCGTGTGATAGCAGCCTGCAAGTCCTCCAAGGGACGGCATTATACACTGGACATCCACTACCATAGCTTCTACAGCCCCTGTAATCACTGCAAGTTCCCGCTGGAGAAATGTGCCGGCAATAGGGGTCCCGTGTCGCATAAGGGTCTCGTTTCCGGTACAGCAAACCCCTGCAACATTGATGCCTGCGGCTCCTTTCTCCTTTGCAAGTTCAAGAAGTTCCGGGTCTTATGCAGCTTCCACTATCATTTCAGAAAGGATTGGTTCATGCCCGTGGACGATTATATTTGCCTTTAGGACTTACGCAGTTGGATTGAAAACCATGAGCGGATGTGACTTAACTGTATAAACTCAAATAATGTTGACGAGTCCGCATGTATCTGATTTTACATTTCAAGTACGTAAGTCCTACCTTATCAAGGGAGAGAACACCAAGGTTTAGAATAAGCTGAGTTAACGTATTTTTTCTTTAGACTCAACCTGTCCAGTTAAACAAATTAGGTAGACTATCAAATGTTATTATTTTATATACCTTTTTAAAAAAAAGCAATGTGTTAATATGTATAAAAGTCATTACTTTAGCAGAGTACTGAAACTCAACTCAGAAATAGGCTATAAAATGTTAGTTAGCTGTAGGTACTTAGATTAAATTAAAATATGAAGAGATCTTGAAGAAAGATTTATCGAATACTAAGTATCTAACTTAACAGTGATCAAAGGATAAAACGCATATGAAATTCTTCGAATAACAGGCACAAAGAAATGAAGGT
>JASGVX010000078.1 GCA_030054735.1 Methanobacteriota archaeon
AAATTAGCATTTAATACAATCTTTTTCTATAAATCTCATAAAATTATAAATATTTATTATGTGTTAAAAATTTAAATAGAATTTTTTTCTATTTTATAAGATTAAAAATGGTTATAATTATAATTAAGGATGATATATCATACTAAACTGGTTTTAAATCATCTTAAATAAATTTTCTTACAAAATAAATATTATAACTAAATATTATTGAAAAATAAGGAATTTGATGGAAAACGGCAAAACCTCAGTTATCTTCTTTTTTCTCATCAAAGTATATTGAAATTCAACTCCCTGAAAACTTCAAATTTATAGTCTTTATATTCTATTTTGTAACTTTTATAATTTAACTTTATGAAAGAAATATAAAAACGGAAAAATCAAAAAGTAAATATTATAAGAATGGTAAAAATATGAATTAAATCTCGAGTCATTTAAGGGCAGGAGATAAAAAATGGTAGCTGAAAACCTCGGTTTTTTCATACATGCATTCTCATCCATCTTTGTGGTTGTAAGTCCTATCAGTGGAGTTGTAACTTTTATCTCCCTGACAAGTAAAATGACCCTCAAAGAAAAGAATGATATCGCAAAAAAAGCGGTGACGCTTGCATGCATAATTGCCCTCTTTTTTGCAGTTACTGGAAGTCTGATGCTTAAAATATTCAGTATCAGTGTCGACTCGCTCAGGGTTGCTGGAGGACTTCTGCTTTTCAGCATAGCGTTTGATATGATGCATGCAAAGGTCTCAAGAGAAAGCATCACAGAGGAAGAAATTACTCAGTCTCAGGAAAGAGAAGATATATGGGTCTTCCCGATAGGTCTCCCACTTCTGACAGGTCCAGGTGCGATCAGCACGGTAATTGTCATTATGGGCATAGCAGAAGGTATTCAACAAAAAGCAATTGTAATTTTCTCGATAATACTAACGTTCATAATTTGCCTGTATATCTTCCTTTTCTCAAGGAGACTCCATAAATTTATAGGATATAATGGAATGCTCGTCTTTACAAGGCTTATGGGACTTTTGCTTGCGGCTCTTGCAGTAGACCTAACAGCTGCGGGAATAATAAATATATTTGGGCTTGTAATTTAAAACCTTCAGGTTTGAGAGTTATAAACTCTTTAACCTCAAAAACTCCAGCACATGCGGTTAAGGAAAAGTTGAAATATGACTTCAAGTTTTCACCTTGGTAGTGGCTCTATAATTGCACTTCCCAATATCATTAATGACCATATGGGGTATAAGTGCTTGAAATTAAATTTTCACCATTCCTAAAGGACATTATCGTGTCTTCAAAGAAGTCAGGAAGCATTGTTTAGAATATAGAGATTATGCAATTCTATTGTTTTTTGCTTCTTCCTTGTTCTTTTTATCATTAGTCTGATATATTACCTTAACTCCAACTTTTTATGGGGAATATAATAGAGCTTTTCATGAAAAACATGTTTTTTTACATTAATCCCATTTATCCTATGCTGTCTTCTCCCCATTTCTGTTTTACTTCTTCACTCCAGTGAAGTCTGTCATCTCCTATCATAGATTTTGGAATTGTGAAAACCTTTGCTCTCGTATTTCTGGGAGTGTTGCATTTTAACCATTTATACTGGTCTATATCAGCGTCATATACCGGATAATATTTAAGTTTAAAAGCTCCAGGAATCTCTGAGGACTTATAGTAAACCTGCTTGAGCTCTTCTTTTGTTTTTTTTCTTTGTTTTAGACTTTTACGGATTATTTTCATTTCTTCTCTTCTTATATCTTCCAAATATCTTAAACTTCTTTCAACTTCACTTTTAAATATAATTAGATGCCACTTTAGAGAGAGTGAATAATTTTTTCGTAGAAGTTCTTTTAATTCGCTTATTAAAGCAGAATCATCTGTCGTGTTTTCAATTTCTTCCATTAATTCTTTCATTCTTTTTAAATTCGCCCTCTGTCTTGCTTCACTTGTTGCCATAGCTATCGCCAACATTTTAATTATAGTTTAACTGTATATAGAATACCTCATTCATATATTTTTTTCTCCAGTTTAAGCAGAATGAATCCAGATTTCCAGAAACAGGATACTGGAAAAAAGAAAAGAAGATTAATGAAGTATAAAGTGTCATCAGAATTTTTGCAAATGAATGGTGGTTGGGAACTAAAGAACCCTTACCGGAAATCCAATTTTGCAGAATATCATTACTTGCGCACTACTCCCTTCTGCCATTTTACCTCAGGCCACCCTCTTATGCCCCCGAGCTGTTTATTCTGTCCAGGCAGCTTATTACATCGTCCGCACAGAAACCAAGGTCCCTGAGCACATATCCGAGTACAATTCCTGTCCTGCCTACCCCACCCACACAGTGAACAACATTCCTTTTCGGAAAAATCAGCATTTAAGGGATCAAAAACTGCTTTCCCTGTTGAAGGAGGATAACTGGACAAAGGGTAAGCAATCCCGGTGTTATTATACTTGTACCTCCATCCAGTAGATCCTTTTCTGACTAAAATTACTGGCAATTAACGGTTTAATATTAGATCCAATTTCGGACGCTGATTTTCACCTCCTGCCTCGTTGCTGTAGAAGGCAATATAATTATTGTTTTCATCGCGGGCTTTTATAAAAAACCCAGTATTTGCGTACTTTCCACTAACATACTCTTTTACAAGGTCTGTTACATCAAGTTTGTAATACCTGTTGTCAGGAAGGGTACTGCCCTTAATGGTAAGTGTAGCATAAGGAGTACGGCCTTGCAATACATCATTTTTATCTTTCCAGTCTCCTCCAGGATTAGTCCACACAACTCCGTTTCTCATCTTATTCCAGCTTACGTAACGTGGATCCCAGGTAGAGGCAGGACGGTAAACTTCAATTACAGTATCTTTTGGCCTTGTTGTTCCTTTAGGGTAATACCAGTAAAGTGAAAGGGCCACGTTATCGATTTTGCTAGCGTCTTTGTATTCACTCAGGTCAAACCACATTAAATCCCGGTATCTGCCAGTGCTCATTCCACCTACATCAATAAAAGGTGTATCCTGCAACACTGCATCAGGAGAAGCTTCACGCAGGCGGTTATCAGTTGCACCAGTAAGAATTATATTTACAGGGATTTTAGGAGCTACAGGTACAGTTCCTGAAGATGTTTTGATTTTCACATCAAGTTTCGGTTTCTGAGCTTCTTTTCCGCATTCATTACTGTAGAAGGCAATATAATTATTGTTTTCACTGCGGGCTTTTATAAAAAACCCAGTATTTGCGTACTTTCCACTAACATACTCTTTTACCAGGTCTGTTACATCAAGCTTGTAATACCTGTTATCAGGAAGGGTACTGCCCTTAATGGTAAGTGTAGCATAAGGAGTACTGCCCTGCAATACGCCTTTTTTATCGTACCAGTCTCCTCCAGGATAAGTCCACGTAACTCCATTTTTCTTCATATTCCAGCTTATGTAATCTGGGTCCCAGGAAGACGCAGGACGGTAAACTTCAATTACAGTATCTGCTGGCCTTGTTTTTCCTTCAGGGTAATACCAGTAAAGTGAAAGGGCTACGTTGTCGATTTTGCTAATGTCATTGTATTCACTCAGGTCAAACCACATTAAATCCCTGTATCTGCCAATGCTCATTCCACCTACATCAATAAAAGTTGTATCCTGAAACACCGTATCAGGAGAAGCTTCACGCAGGCGGTTATCATAGAGCTTTTCTGCTGATGTTCCGGATTTTGAAGCATATTTCGTGTTCCCAAAAGCCCCGATGTTAATTCTGCCTCCGTTCTTTAAAGGTTCTTCAGAATAATCCGAGTGGATGTATCCTGCATCAATGCAGGGAGAACTTACATCATCAGTTACCCAGCTTTTTCCATCCCATCTTCCTGCTTTCGATTTAATATGGTAGTCATGGTTGTTTCTATCTGCATACAGTGGGTCTGCTTTCAGGTCCGAAGGCGAATCCTGTACATTTTTGTAATTGCCGGCTGTGTTTCCGTAGAAGCAGTTGTTATAAAGGACAAATGAATGTGTACCTGTTAATTCATTGGACACTGCATATCCGCTACCACCTCGAGCGGATCTGGAGTTCGTAATTATGTTGTTTCTCAATGTTAGAACATAGCCTGAACCTAAAAGTGGTGAAGAATACACATTTTTCTGTATGATGCCAGCTCCGTAAACCCCATCAATCACATTATTTTCGATGAGTGCATCGAACCCATCAGACATGATCCCTCCTATAATGGTGCTGCTGGAGGTGGTGATACCTGTATCATAGATCTGGTTATGGTGGATATGAAGGTTTGCCGATGAATTAGGGTAAGAACCTGATCCGAAAATCCACATCCCTGCACAGGCAGTTTTGTATATCACATTATTATAGATTTTAATATCATTCATTAAGGGATAACCATGCTTCTGGATTTGAATTCCTACACCTCCAGTACCGTCTGATGTTATTACATTGTCATGCAAGCTGGCTTTGTTCGAATTATACAACCTGAGCCCGCTATTTATCCTGCAGATTACTGTGTTATTATAAGCTTCCACACCTGAACAGCTGCTGGCATAAAGTCCATCGTGCCCTAAATTATATATATTGCTGTTATAGAGTTTTACATTAGAGCAACTGTTAGTTTTCAAACCGTCTCCATGGTTATTGGTCAGATTCATATTATATACATTTATGTTCTGGCAGTTACTCAGGTGTATGAGGTTGTGGTACCCTCCACCGCTTCGAACATTTGTATTCCCTTCGCGGTTTCCATCGATTGTGAAGCCCCGGATGGTAATATCATGACTACCTGAACTTCTTTCCTTTATCATTGGTTTTTCGGATTCCCAGTTAGCATTACTGACAAGTTTTATCTTCACGCTGGAATCCCCTTCGAGGATAGTATTGCTGCCTATCAGAAGAGTATCACCAATTATGTACGTAAATGGACCTTTTAGACGGACAGTTGTATATTCAGAATTTTCAGCTACGAACTTAAGGGCCTGATTTATCTGTATATGGTCGTCTTTTCCATCGCAATTAAAGTCTCCACTCCCATCTCCTGCCACATACACAACAGGTGCAGAGATTGCACATAAAGCGCCAGGGACACCTGAAAGGGCAAGACAGAATACTGTGAAAAATATTATTAATTTTTGATTTAACAGAGCCATCACCTGAAACTATCTGTATAAATATTTTTTTAATAACATAATCAAAAAAATACACAGTTTGTTCGAAATGTGTTTATCTTAAAATCTGAGTCTGATCAGGTCCTATAAATCTCACTTCTGGGAACGATGTCCGCTTTCATGCTCTATGAAACCAAATCTCGCAGACAGTGTCCACTACTAGAATATATTTATATTTAGAAGAACTCCATGTAGTGGACCCTAACACGAGGCTACTGTGTTGGTTTTTCTTAGGGCAAATTACACAGAACCTATTTACAGGATTTACTCTCTTGCTTGAACTGGACCCCCCCTGTTACAAACAAAATTTAGTAAATCATTTGAAGTTAATTGATTATGTTCTATTCTACTTTATGCATTGTATTATAAAAATATTTGCTATACATTCTTGATTATTTTAGACACTTTAAAGAAAAAAGATAAAATAAAAGCAATAATGTGAAAATCATTATCATAAGAGTCTAAAATATCTGGTCAATGGACAAAAACCGACCAATTTAAAATTGGAAACCTGGAGAATCTTAATGAAAAATAGTTTTCTGTATATCATACTTCAACATTTTGAACTTATTCCTATTACCGTAGTTTCAGAGATATTGAAAAATAAGGCTCTTGGTTACGATAAGCCAAAGTATAATAAAAAGTTAATTAAGTTGCCGACCTCGCCTAATTCAAGTTTTGTTGTCGCCTAATATTGAATTGGTTTTCTATGTATTTGATAATTATTTTCTGTGTCCTTGATAATTATAAAGGGCATTTTGATATTGTTTTATGTATGAAAGTATAAACTCCGGTTATAATGTTAATTAAACCGTAACTATTCAGCCCATATAAAACAATATCAATAGCCAAATTTATTACCTTAACTCCACTTAATTATAGGGACTATATCCTAGAATTTGCTTATTTTTTCTTTTTTTAAACTTCAATTGAATCATTTCAAATAGAAATTTATTTATACTATGTTCCCCATATCATATAGAAT
>JASGVX010000079.1 GCA_030054735.1 Methanobacteriota archaeon
TTGGCGTATCCAAAAAAAATAAGTTTTCTATTTTTGCCATGCTTGCAGAGGCATATAGAATACTTGATACGTATTTAGTCCCATTTGTTAGGTCTACGATAATCTCGCTGCGAGGATAAAGTTTTAGCTGTTCACTGATATGTTTGGGAATACTCTGATGAAATCCTTCAATTTCCAATTCAATTGCTTCAATTGAAACACTTCTACAAATACATTTTTTAATAAACTCACTTCTTCTTGGTTCAACTCGCTTCTCTTTTTTTGTATCATACAGCGATTCAGCTGTGTCAATAAAAAGAACTTTTTCTATCTTCTTGTTTTCATTTCTATATTTTTTGTTTGCTAAGTATGTGACCCCTATAATTGTGCTTAAATTTGGATTTCCAGACATTATAAGTTCCATAATAACTCCTCCTTCAAAATAGAACTTTATTTATGTTATCTACAGGCTTTATATCTTTCTTTGAGTCCAGCGGCGCTGGAACCATAAACCATTTATGTTTTAAGTTAAAGTCAGCGAAAATCAGTCCTTCTTCCCCTTCTTTTAGTTCGCAAAGTTTAAATGTATCATCATTTATTTCCTTGCAACCTCTATTGACAAGGCCTGGATAAAAAGATTTTCTCATCCTTCCAAAAATAGATGTCCCACCGAATTTGGAAGTATTAGAAATTATAATATAAGATGGATTATCCTCTACATGTTGATGAGCTTTTAAATGAAATCTTTTGTTCTTATCATTATAAGAAGGAACAAATATTATATCGACTTCTTTCGTTAGGTTGGAACAGAATTTTCCAAAATCCCTACAAATTAGGACTGAAAATATTCCATAAGGAGTATCTTCATAGATATTAGGAATTTCACCTGATATCATTCCCTCTCCACACACAGATGGATCCTCAAAATCAGAGGGGTCTATCTTAAATTGTGGAGGAAGAATGTTTCTACAAGATTTTGTCACAATTTTGCAAACATTTCGATTCTGGTCATCATAGTAACTGCCAGCTATAATGTACATACATGGATAAAGAGTTTCAATCTCAGACAACCATTCCTCAGACATACATAATTCCGGAAGACATACGATATTGACTTCATTCTGATAAGCAAGATTAAGAGCTTTGAAAATTTTCTCTTTGGTTTTTTCTTTATCAGTAATTTTTGGAGGAAATGAACTCAGTGATAATTGGAAATCTATTTGAATTGCACCGATTCTTGCAATTTCTTTTTTTTCCTCGAAAACTATTTCAGAGATTATAGCTTCTTTCGAAGTCCAAGGTTTATATATCATTTTTACTTTTTCACCATACCAACGAAAAGCTTGCAGCGCCAAAGACAAACTTTGTTGAGGCGTCCCACCAGTAGTTGATATGAACACTTGATCAAAATAAGATGTAATTTCTCTAATTTTTTCTTGATATATTCGTAATATCTTCTCATATTCTGTTGGATTTTTGGAGATCAAAAAGACCTTAATTTTATCATTCGGGAAATTATATCGATTGGTAATTATTTTCTTGACTATGTAAGCCGCGTATTTTGTATCTTGATCTTTATAGTCATCTTGATCCGTTCCAAAAAGAATAATCTCTTCTATATTGTATGATTCACTAATTTTTTTTATTGCTGGATCTAGAAGCAAAAGTTCAAAATCATAAAAATTTTCGGAATCTAATAACTTTTTGCTCTTTTCATAAAAACTATCACCGGAAGAAGAGTCACAGCTTAAAGTTATCTTCCCATTTTTCCCAAGATCACTATTGCCTATATTGGCAAGCAGAATAGCTGTCTTCATTTTTGATCTTCCTTCAAGTGTATTTTTTACAATCTAAGGTTTTCTTCAAAACTTACTATTTTTATATTCCTGACCGGGTTAGATGCCTCAACGGTTATTGATATCCCGGAGACAGTTTATAAAGGAATTATTTTTATATTCCTGACCGGGTTAGATGCCTCAGCGGGGTCAATTGGCGAAATTTTTGGAATTGATTTATTGGACAGATTGAAGTCTGCAATGATTATTCCCTCTTGATTCTTCTTTAATTCACACAATTTTAAAGATTGGTCATTTTCCTCTTTATACCCCGCTTGTACGAGCCTTGGGAAATGTTTTCTGTCCATTTGTCCAAAAATAGATGTACCTCCTTCACTTGCTACATTTGCGATTACCACATATCCTAAACTATTTCTTACATGTGAATCAGCATCTTGGTGGAATCTACTATTAGCAGGATTACAGGAAGGAACAAACAAAATGTCAGTCTTTCCTCTCAAGCTATCACGAAAATTACAAAAATCTCTGCAGATTAATACAGCAAATTTTCCAAAAGGAGTTTCATCGTAAATGTTAGTTTTTTTACCTGGTACCATTCCCAATCCGCATATGCTGGAGTCCTCAGAATCCGAAGGTGTTATTTTAAATTGAGCAGGCAAAAGGTTTCTGTCAGAATCCATAATAACCCAGCAGACATTATGACCTTGTTCATTATAATAACTACCAGCTATTACAATCATGTCAGAACATTTATTCTCTATTTCTGATAACCACTCTTCACACATGCAGAGTTCTGGAAAGCACAAAATATTAACTTTTTCTTCTTTTGCGCGAATAAGAGCTTGTAAGATCTTTGCCTTTATTCTTGGCTTATCATCATCATTTATTTTTAGAGGGAAGCTACTTGTAAGACTGAAATCAATTTGAACTGCACCGATTTTACAAGTGTCTCTCTTATGCAGTCCCTTCCCCTTTTCTATTTCTCCTGCACCGATTTTACAAGTGTCTCTCTTATGCAGTCCCTTCCCCTTTTCTATTTCTCCTGGTTGTAGAATATCTTTTAAAATTTCTTCAGCTTCATCGAATATAATCCTTAAAATTTTTCTAAAATTTGTTTGTTCAATTTCCTCTATTGATGTATTGATGGCCGCCAAGTCTTCTTTTATTTTTTCAGGATTTTTTTCTGAATAAAGATTTATAATAGCTTCAAGATGGCTTTTTATCGTATTATCTAACTCATTCGGAAAAATCTCCATAATCAAAGACATTAAGTTATTTTTCTCAATTGTCGTGTATCCATTAGATGGAAACTCATACTCAGCATTTAGATTTCTCCTAAACTCAATAAAAAAAGAGTATATTTTGAAGCAGATATTAGCTTCATTAAATATTTCTTTGGCCAATTCGCTATGTTCATTACCTTTAAACATATCCATAGTAATATTAAAATACTTTATGGATTCCTCAATAAGGCTAAATTTTGTAGGGTTGTGACACATTGCTTCTAATAATATTTTCTTACTTTGTAAGTAATAATATGTCAAATTAAAGAGTTTAATTAACTGTTCATCACACTCATTATTTTTTAGTTTTTCTACTGAAGCTATGCATTTTTTATAAATTTCATGAGCATCTTTTTTCTTAGACTCCTTAATTTTCATTAAAGATAAATTTAAACATGCCTTCAGCTTATATTCGAGAATAATTTTCCGATTGTCGATGAAGTATCTTTCACTAACAAATTTTTCATATTCTCTGCATAACTCCAATGCATGATTTAAAGATTCTTTTTTGGTAGGAAGTTCTTTGGTAGGAAGTTCTTCACCAATTTCGAGATAAATCTCAATGAGTTTGGTGATAGTATCTAAAAAGAGTGACTGCAAAATAAGATTATTAGGTAAAAATTCTAGTAGTTTTTTGGATAATTCAAGAGATTCCTCAAATTTGGATTTTGCATCTTCAAGCTCATTTTCTTGTAAAAAAGCATTTCCAAAGTTAAAAAGAATCTTAGCAGTACGACTTATGTGTTCCCGAGAATTATATGTAAGGTTTCCTGAAAATTCCGTAGGTAATTCTCGAAAAATTATTAGGGCTTTCTCAAAACTTTCGATTGCTTCAGAAGTTAGTTCCATTCTTAATAGAAGATTTCCAAGGTCATTGAGAAATATACCTTTGGTAAATTGATACCCAGAACAATTCAAATTTTTCTCATTTTCTACAATTAACTTATCAATAATTTTTATTTTTGACAAAATTATACAACGTAAGATCTCATTGTTCTGTATGAATTTCAGATTTTCCTCAATACTTTTCAATTTGACGGATTCTTGAGTGCCTTCATTCACGTCATAAACATATATATTCTCCTTCTTGTTCAGTTCTAAAATCAATTTTGTTTTTTTTGGAAACATATCTACTGCTTGTAGAATAGCTGAGGTGTCCTGCCTAGATACATATCCCAATAGCGAAAAAAGGACACTGTCAACATTATGTGGTATTTTCTCTATTTCATTCTTGTATCTGTTAAAAATTTTCTCTTCATCGCCAGTAATTGGAACAGGCTCTACTTTTATTTTAGTTTCATCAAATCCATAATTGTGACAAAGTATTTTCTTAACTATATGAGCTATGTATTCGTCTCCACTATTTTGAAATGATGCTTCAACGTAAAAAATAATGATTTCTTTGATGTTGTACTCCACTTTTATATTTTCAATAAGTGGAGTTAATATTAAAAGATCAAGATTGTAAATATCCTTAGAATTTAAGAGATTTTTAAAATACTCAGATCTGTTCATCTCAATTCTGGGAATTGCAGAGGACTCTTGAGGTACAACGTCATGATGGTTAGCATCTTGAATGAGTTTTTCTCTTTTCCTATAAAATTCTCTTCTTTGTTGTCCTATTTTTTGATTCTTAGACTTATTAACATGATTATACAAAGGTTCGCCATTTCTTCCCAAATCCCTAAGTCCAATATTTGTAATTAATACTGCAGTTTCATTACGATTGTTCGAATTTTCAACGAATTTATAGTTGCAAGCAAATTTATCATCAGATCCATTGTCAACGATATTATATTCGATTTCATTTCCACACAAACCATTATTAATTTGATTGCAAATAACCTCTATATCGTCTATGATTTTTACAAATTCATAATCGATATCATTCTCATTCATACCATAAAGAGGAATAGCATTTTTGAGTTTAATATTGGATTTTTCAAGCCAGTCGAATTTATTCCAGTTGCAGTGTTTTATCATAATTGGATAAATGTGAATGTATCCTAATTTCTCTCTTCTTAAAATCCTAGGAACTTCTTCATTTTGGATAAAATCGGAACCAAGAAATTTCTGAGAAACTAAAAGAATAGCTATTTTTGAATCGTTAATAGCATCAAAAATTTTTTCAGAAGAATTCTCTCTACCATGAATGTCATCATCATGCCAGCATTCAATAATTTTTTTGTCAATTAATATCTTAAGGTTTTCAAGAAGTCGTTCTTTCCATTCTTCGTCTTCATGACTGTATGATATAAAAACCTTAAGAGGACTCAAATCCACAAATTCAGGATGATGATCATCAGCCATTTTAATTCACCTGTTTAATAAAGAGATGACTGTTGAAATGAAAGTTTCACCCATCCAAGAGGTTTGTCTTCAAGAGTTACACGCCTTGTTTTTGGGAAATTTAACGAAAACTTATTTGTTCCAGGTTTTTTTCCGAGACCAAAACTATATCTAATAGTGTTATTTTCAAGTCTCCAATTTTTTGGATCTCCTTCCAGGGGAGTCGTAAATCCTTGAAGTGTTTCAATCATTAAACCAATAGTTGTGCTGTACCAGCCTCCTCCCCAGCCTATGTGTAAAATTGCTTCGTTTTCTTTGCAGTTTCTTACTTCGTTCCATAATATATCAAATTCATCAACTGCAGAGTCGCACTGATAATTTTCCCATAAATACTCAAGGTTCTTTTCTATGACTCCTTTTGAAAATTCGTTGCAAGCCTTGCAAATAGCCTGCACATTCATGTATCTAATACAGGGATGATTTTTAAAATCAGGTTTCCCTTCATTCTGCTTAATCAAATATTCATCAAAAACGACATCAAATATGAGCTCGGAACCGGCTTTCAAATTCTCGACATAAACAGGGATTTCCTGTGGATTGCCAACAATTTTAATTTCAGATACTTCTAAATGACTTTTTCCTATAGGTTTTGTATCAGAGGGTTTTAATATACGAAGTATATCTGAGTGTGGGTCTTTTCCAAAAACTATCTCTGAAATATTATCATCAAGGAATTTTAAGTCTCTACCTGTAATCCTACTTTTTTTCATCCAGGATTTAAGACTATTTTGAACAATTTCAACTCCATCAGCTCTCTCTTTCAGGAAATTCCACATGAGCGCCGTCCTTATAGCCCCTTTAATCGAAGAACCGGGTATATATGGCCCATCGAGTTTTACAAATTCCTTGATAGCAAACTCTGATTCGCGATCTCGATCTTCAATTTTAGCAGGAACAGTATACGAGGTAAAATTAGATGGATCTATTCTATTTTTACTCATAAACCTGGTAATCGAAAAATCTTTACCTATTTTATAATTGTTTTTCTGAATTTCCTTATTGAGATCTATATCCTTTTCGAGACAAAAATCAATGAATTTTTCAAAGTTTATAAACTTGATTTCTCCTTTCTCTTTATCCAGGTAAAAATCAATCATTTTCAGTTCATTTCCGTTCCCTATGTGAAGGGGAGATAGGAGCTTCATACTGCATTTCATTCTTTTTCACCCCTACTAATACTGATAGGGATAGAGTAGGCAAACCCATAGTGGTATAGCTTTTCGATTCCTTCCAGATCTGAATCGTCTTCTATCAGTCTACCTTCAGGCTTTTTTTCGAATATGGACCCTTCCTTTATGAAGAGTCTCTGAGCCTTCTGGGAAGAACTCCTGGAGCCATATGGATAAGCATAGCCTCCTCTTAGAGAAAAACCCCATCTTGCATTTTTACCTGAAAAAAGATGCTTTTCATCAAGTTCCGGATCATCGCTTTCTTCAGGATAAAAGAGAGAGAGAAGAAGGTGAGAATCGGAATCTGGCAGTTTTAAGTATAGGTTTTCTTCTTTAAGAGAAAAACTTCCATAACCCCATGTTCTCTTTCCGCCGATCCCATCGTGCTGGAGTAAACGCAATGCAGAAATAACATTATTTTCATATTCTTTGCTTGAACAGTCAAGTATGAACCAGATTCCTGAATCCTCTTTAAAGCGAACTGAGCCAAGGAAGTATATACTGGATTCGGCACTTTCCCGGCTTATAGATACTTTGGGTAGAAGAAATCCCGCTCCAAACCCCGAATCTTTCTCATCACAACCTTTTGCGGCTTCATTATCAGTAATTTCTTTTAGATCCTTCTCCAATAATTCCTCTTCTGCGATCCATTTCTCAAAAAAATCTTTTCTTAGATAATTAGTCTTTTTTAGCTTTTTTGAATAATCCTGGAGCAAATCATTATTGATATTGGCCCTGCTCATCGGCTTTGGAAAATAAAGATTTTGGCCTGCAAAAGGAAAACCTGAAGATATCCTGAAAGATGGTTCTTTTTTAAATTTTCGGAGAAAATCTGTTACCCACTCTCTTCCATAAAGTTTTGCAAGGGCGTTGCAGATTGCGTTGAATATAGTGTCCGAGTGAAGAACTAGACTGCTTTCCTCAAGCCCGATTCCAATTTCTCCAAGATGCAGGGGGGAAGTGAAATTGAGCTTTATAATCTTAAGATTCTTAGGCATTCTTTTCCCCTATGAAACCGCTCAGTATATCATCTACCAGCTCATTTTCGAGAATTAAGCTTTCGTTCCCGGAAACGTAGTATTTTTTCGGATATCCGGTATACTTCATATTTTCAAATTCTACCTTTCCATAACCTCTTGAACCATGTCCACCAAGAGCGTCCTGTTCAAGCAATTTCAAAGCCATCTGGATTCTTGTGATATCTTCTTTAAGTTCAGATTCTTCTTCAGCGTCGTAAACAAGTTCAAACTTGAATTTAGCACCCGCTGGGACTCTTTCGATCTGTCTTGGATTTGCTGCAGAACTTATCCTGTCGATGCTATTTTCAAACTTCCATTCAGTATAAGGAAGACCGGTGTCAATGTTTAGTAGTTCATCCTCATTTAATAGATGCATGTCCCGGACAATTAAACGGCTAGGGATGTTTTTTTGATCCTTGGTATTTTCATCTTTTTTGCTGCTACCGAAAAGTCTGCAAATTTCACAGTGTTTATCTGTACAGACATGCAAATTGATATCGGGATTGCGACTTACTGTGAAGAGATCTTTTTCCAGGGTTTTTTCAGAGAGGCTTCTTAGTTTTCCTTTCAATGAACTTCCAGGAATGTATGGAAGATCTGTTAGAGGGTCCCGGACTACAGGGCTGTCGATTCCTCCAATCTTTACCGTTTCTTTAGAAGCACCTATGTGCATACCGGTAACTACTTTCATCTCACCTGTAATCTTAATTTTTCCAAGAAATTTTAATTTCATCGTATCTTCACTCATTTAATCACGCCCTCCTGCAAGTTTGTGATAAGCTATTACACCTTCAAGAAGTGTTACAACCGAATCGAATTGGCTTTTCAAGTCTGTACTATCGGAATATTTTTCTTTACCAAGCATGGAGTCAAGTAGATCCGTTAGAACCGTAATATTGGAGTTACGTGCTGTAATGTATGCAAGATTAAGTTTTAATCTTGAAATATGTGCAGCGTTGATCTCAGAATTTTTTGTTTTCTCTTTAACAATCTGAAAGCCAGTCAGTAACTTACGAAGTTGTGTGGATGTAACTTTGTCCTTTGATAGTTTAATGCCCATTATGCAAGAGGCATTCAAGATCTTGGAAAAATCAATATCCGAACCAGATTTTAATGGTTGGATAAACTTCCTTTCTTCTTTACCATACCACTTGTTAATTGTCCATTGATCAGATTTTTTTGTTGCATTGCAAAGCTCAATTAATTTTCTGTCATTAAGTAAGTTTGAAAATTCCTCTTCGTTACTCATGAATTCACCTTTCTTCCCTGTAGATCCAAAATATTTAGAGGCAAATCAATGTAATAAATAGGGTTTACCCTATCAACCGGAATAGAATAGAAATACTTCCTCAAATCTTCATGGCTATCAAGAATTTTCTTTAAGTCTTTGTTATGAGAAATAAAATAATGTAAATGAATTACCCAACTGGCTTTTTTAGGATTTTTACAATATACTTCTCTTGCATCGAGAAGCCTTCTAACCATGGATTTAGAGGAGTTTCCTTTATCTCTTATGAGGTACCAGAAAATAGGTCTAAAATCAGCGAAGAGCTTTCTTGCGTCTTCCCACTCTATGGAATCTTTTATTTCTTTTGAGGCTTCCGTATCTTTATATTTATCGTAAAGTTGTTCCGCTGCTATACCTCTATCAAGGAGATAGATCCTGTTTCTGCCTTCATCTTTGGAACATTCTTCTTTACTTCCACAAATTCTGGCAATCTGGTATAATGGGTGTTTTTTATTGAAAATCGAGAAACCAGCTGAGATAGTAACATGTGGATTCTCAGCCACATACTTATGGAACAAACCTTCAATATCAAAGCAGAGCTCAAATACATCGTCCCAGGCTCCGATAATGAAAAGATCATCCCCACCTGCATAAATGATACTGAAATTTCTATAAGGTTCTCTTTTCCTATAGGGCTCTTTTTCCTGTATTAGCTTTGGAGAATTACTTTGGTAGTTGCAAATATCTAGAATATTTTCGTCCTTAAATTCTCCCAGAAGATTCAGATATCCTTTGAAGAAATAGTTCATCATTCTCGATAGACTGGATATCCGGGTGATCGTTCTCTGATTTTCTTGAAGCCCCTGTGTGAAAATCTTTCCTAGATTGTCAACATCCATCCTTACAGCTCCAAGCTTTTTTGATCCCTGTGATTTATCCGCAAGCTCTTCAAAGCTTAAGATTTCCTTGTCACTTTCCCAATCATTGGGTTTAGCACAATAAATCGCAATTGTTAGGGAGGATATGTGAAGATTGGAAGCAAGCTTTTTGCTCTTTATTACTTCACCAGTATCGAAGCTGTTTACGGCATATATTACGGAAGAGCTTCCCTCTTTCTCTAATTTTCCTCTTTCAACTAGCCTCAGTTTGCTGAAAGGTGCAGAAAAATCGTAATCTTCATCGCTTTTTATGATATAGAATGAATCTCCAAATTTGGCCAGCTTTCTGCCAATCTCTAGCTGCTCATGGCAGAGGGGACAGAAAACAGTGTCCTCTTCATCATCAACTAGTTTTAGATCTTCGGAGGGAGTTATCTTCCTGCATGCATCACAGGGATCACCAATGTCTCCGAGTTTCATTATTTTTGAGGGATCTTTTTCAAGTACTGACTTATATTTTTGAGCTTTTTTTAGTGAGTTTTCCTGATTTACTTTTATCCACATCTCACTGAATTTTCCGAATTTATCTTCAGAGAAAGGAATCCACGAAAGAGCAAGATACAGACTGCTACTCAGTCTATTATCAATTAGCCATGTTTCTAGTTCGGATTCCAATTTTTTCAGTATATCTTTAGTTTCTTGAGTATTTGGAGCAAGAATGTAAAAATTCCCACCTCCAGAATAGAGAATGTTTGCCTTTGGTAGATCTAACCGTTCTACAATCTCATGCACAATATCTTCGCAAAACATCTCCAAATAAAACGATCTTCCTCTAAGAAGTCTCAAAGCCCCTTTTGAAGAAATTCGGTAAATGAAGTCCTGTATTCCGGAAACGTCTCCGCCAACTAAAAGATACTTTTCAGGTACTTCTAGTTCTTCTTTGCTAGATTTATACATACAGGAAGCAATTGCACAGGTGGTCTTAAGATGGTCAAAAAGTGAAATATCACTGTTCACACCAGAAC
Organism: Methanobacteriota archaeon; assembly: GCA_030054735.1. GTDB lineage: Archaea > Halobacteriota > Methanosarcinia > Methanosarcinales > Methanosarcinaceae > Methanosarcina. The sequence goes on from JASGVX010000079.1 coordinate 10,727, forward strand.
CGGCCGGAATGAATGCAGCATTTTGTTCAAGAAACATCAGTAAGAGGTCTTCATTCATCTGATTCTCATTAAGATCCAGGAGTTTTCCAAAGAAATCCTTGAAAGATTCGTGTATCTCTTTGCATCCCTCATCTGCCAGCTCAGGAATATCTTCTTTGAATTCGGGATATATGAAAACTTTCGGGTCAAGTTTTACGGAAGGGTAGTATTTAGGTGCTGGATCTTTAAATATTTCCTTAATATTTGAAATCCCCGAAAAAACAGACCTCAAAAGATGCTTTCCAGCAGCATCTTCTCCATCACTACCAACACCACCTGCTGCCAGCCGGGAAGCCTCACAGACCATCCAGATAAGTTTCTTATGTTCCTGACTCAGTCCCTCCTCCTTAATATCATCAATTGATCGGGAATGGTGATATTTAGCAAACAGCGAAAATGATTCAGTATTTGCAAATGAGCTGAGAAACTCAAATCCCCTATCAGTATGCCTTTTCTCCTCACTATCGAGATCTGGGACAACATAGCCTATATCGTGTAATAAAGCCCCTACTTTTAAAAAAAGATAATCGCTATTGGTATCAATTTTGGACATTAATGTGTTATTTATTTGTGACTATATAAACATTACTAAACATTTATAGAAATTTGTTTGTATAAATCTTATAAGATATTAAGTAAAATATCAATTGTCCGGATAATTAGGTCAATATTTTCAATCCTTGTTTTGCTGGAAACCGTTTTTCAACAAAAATACGACCTGTCTACGCTCACGCAAGGAAGTTTCAATCCTTGTTTTGCTGGAACCCGTTTTTCAACAAATGGATTCCGTACTCTATAACCACCCGTTGGTGGGTTTCAATCCTTGTTTTGCTGGAACCCGTTTTTCAACTTGGCTGGCGCGAAACATTGCCCTGAAAAAAGGCTACAAACGTTTCAATCCTTGTTTTGCTGGAACCCGTTTTTCAACACAATAATTCCTCCGGTTCTGGTTCTGGCAAAGAAGTTTCAATCCTTGTTTTGCTGGAACCCGTTTTTCAACTTTTTGCCGAAAAGGACAGCCACGGCGGTTTTAAATTCGTTTCAATCCTTGTTTTGCTGGAACCCGTTTTTCAACAAAAAACATCGTAAATGAAGCAAGGGCAGAAACTGGTTTCAATCCTTGTTTTGCTGGAACCCGTTTTTCAACGTTAATTATGGAAAGGAGAACTAGGACAAAAGTTGCGTTTCAATCCTTGTTTTGCTGGAACCCGTTTTGCAACATAACAAAGAGGTTGAAAGATATGATAACAAAAATGTCGTTTCAATCCTTGTTTTTCTGGAACTCGTTTTTAATTATTCACTTTACCCATTTATATCTTTTTCGAAATCTTGTTCAATCCTTGTTTTGCTGGAACTCGTTTTGCAACCTAGTGATAAATATGAACACAAAAGAGAAAGTTGTTAGGTTTCAATCCTTGTTTTGCTGGAACCCGTTTTTCAACAACAGATACTGAAAATATTCATGATTTGCCCAGTCGTTTCAATCCTTGTTTTGCTGGAACTCGTTTTCAACTATTCACATTAACCATTTATATCTTTTTAGAAATCTTGTTAAATCCTTGTTTTGCTGGAAACCGGTTTGCAACAAAACAAAGAGGTTGAAAATATGATAACAAAAATGTCGTTTCAATCCTTGTTTTGCTGGAACTCGTTTTCAACTATTCACTTTACCCATTTATATCTTTTTCGAAATCTTGTTCAATCCTTGTTTTGCTGGAACTCATTTTGCAACCTAGTGATAAATATGAACACAAAAGAGAAAGTTGTTAGGTTTCAATCCTTGTTTTGCTGGAACCCGTTTTGCAACTGTTATACACAGTACTGGATAAACCAGGGTAGAATGTGGTTTCAATCCTTGTTTTGCTGGAACCCGTTTTTCAACACTAATTTTATCGTATATCCCGCGCAGGCGCTAAGCGTTTCAATCCTTGTTTTGCTGGAACCCGTTTTTCAACCCGAAAAAACGAAAACCCTAGGATTCATGTTCTCCAGTTTCAATCCTTGTTTTGCTGGAACCCGTTTTTCAACTTTACGGCGCGCGTGTGTGATATGCCCAGGAATACACCGTTTCAATCCTTGTTTTGCTGGAACCCGTTTTTCAACCTGAAGACCCTAGACCGGTATACGACAAACGCACGGAAGTTTCAATCCTTGTTTTGCTGGAACCCGTTTTTCAACCGGAAACAGTTCCGGCTTTAGAGCCAGGGTCAGGGAAGAGTTTCAATCCTTGTTTTGCTGGAACCCGTTTTTCAACCCGACGGAGCCATAGTTTTATTGATAAACGATAAAACGTTTCAATCCTTGTTTTGCTGGAACCCGTTTTTCAACAGGGTCTCAAAAAGCCCTATTATACTTTTGTTTTCAAAATAGAGCAATTTTTTGGGACATGTTTTTTAGCGTTTTCCGCTGATCTCCCTGTTATATTAGAGTATATAAAGATCAGCGGCATATAAATTTTTCGGAAATGAACAACTGATGTTGAAATTATATTTTTAGAATGTACATGGTTGTACACTGGGGTAAATTTCTTTATGAACTTAGGGTAGATCAGCGGGAAAAACTATTTCTTTTCATTTGCATTCAAGCCGCCTGATAAGAAAAACAGAATTGTAGTCTTAACGCCACGTATACCTTCTTTTCTTTTAATTTGTTACAATTTTAATCCAGGTTATATTTGATATAGGACTTACGCACCTGAAGTTCAAAATCGAGGTCAATAACTTGATGTTAAATCGATATGTTTGACAATTGAAGGAATAACACCATTTTTTCAGTTTAACCGCATAAATACTATTTTATACAGGACGTAGTTGAGCCTTTGCCAAAATTGTTAATAATACTTCAAATATAAAAAAATTGCCTAAAATTTCTTATTTTGTCACAAAACTATATTTAGTGCCTTTAAAATTGAGCAATAAAATGCCGCTGAATACGGAATCCCATAATGAGGTTCTAATTAATGTTATATATACTTTAAAAATTAGCATTTAATACAATCTTTTTCTATAAATCTCATAAAATTATAAATATTTATTATGTGTTAAAAATTTAAATAGAATTTTTTTCTATTTTATAAGATTAAAAATGGTTATAATTATAATTAA
>JASGVX010000080.1 GCA_030054735.1 Methanobacteriota archaeon
TTCCCTCTGCTTATCAGGCAAACCTTTCCTGGTTTGACTGGACTGAGAAAACTGTAAGTCTGAAAGCGGGACAGGAAATTCTCATCCCTGTGGAAGTGAATATTCCAGGTGGAATTGAACCTGGACGTAAGCTTTTCAGGGCATACGTGAATTCCGAAACGTCATCGATTACAGGGTATGATACTGGATACCTGCTAATATCCAGAAAAATCTGATTAAATGAAAAGTTTTTGTTCCCATGAAGAGCTCATGGGATCTTTTTTTTATTTACGTGAGCTCCATTCAGATTTCTGCTACTTTTGCATAAACTCAAGTCACAGGAATATAATTTCATTGGATTTTATAAATTAAATGGCAATATCATGCGAATATTGTCCTGATTGGCAGAGGTGCAAAATACCTGTTTGATATCAAGCCTTTTGCAATTGTTGATACGTTATAATTGGGAGAAGATCAATATTTAAACAAAAACTGCAGAAAGTTAATATTACCTTTAAAGCTTAAACTTGTTATCGTTTTTGTTATATTCATATAAAGTAACTTCCATAAGTAAAGACTGGAAGTAATGATGTCAAACAATTTGACAGAGCATTACTACCACCTTGTGTACTTGTGCGAAAGTATAACAAATCAGTATCAATTAAACAAGCCAGAAACTTCACCAAAAGAAGAACAATCCTGAACTTTGCCCAAGGGATTGGAAAAACATAGAAAATGAATAGAAATAAAGTGTGGGTCTCTCATAAAGGAGTCCCAAGTCACGGTTATGTTGCAAAAATTTTCTTCTTACACTTTAAGCTATAAATGATACTTTTATGTATCATTTTCCAGGTGTTTAGAGTGCTTAACTTTTGGAATTTTTGCAACAAAACCTGTACTTTCATTTCAAATAATGAAATCTGTATTTATAGTATATTCATACAGTCGCTTATGAAAAAAATAGTTACAGATAAAGTGAGAGGTTTGCATGACAAAGAAAATTAAGCTATCAGAACTATCAGAGACATTAAAAGACGTACAAATACTATCTATTGAAGGGGTTACTATAGAAGGAGACACCGAATTTGATCTTGATGGGCTCGGAGGCGGCTTTAATCCAATGCTTGCTGGTGCCCTCGGACAGGAGTTTGCAATATTAGCACAGCAATTATCAAGATTTAGTGGCATGTTCAGTGCAGGCAAAGGTTCCCCCTGAACTGCACCGGCAGTATCCTCTTCTCTTCTTACCCCGAAATTTGAGATTTTACTCCCCCCAAACGAGCATGAAATTCTTGCAAAAACAGGCACAAACAAATGGTTCTATTGTAAAAATTTTCTTCGCACGCTTTAAGGCTATAATTAATACCTTTAAGTAGCATTTTTCCAGGTGATAAGAGTGTGCTTAACTTCCTTAATTGTAAAGTTTCCCACTGATTTGTAAAGCAGCCAGAATTTTTGCAATAGAACTGTTTTTCATGCTTTTTATGTATCTCAGAACCTGGCTTTTGACTTAAGGCGTAAAAGAGACTTTATTTCAAAGGCTCAAAAACGGAACTCCTTTATTTTTTTATTAGGACTTAGATATTTGAAGTAGAATATCAAGTACATTCGGCACCGTGACTCCTGCAGTGTTTTGAACAGTTTAAGGTTTAAAGCTATCTAATTCTCAGTTTAACTGCATAAGTCCTATTTATGTTATCTATAGAGCTAAAAGCTATTATCCAAATCCATACCCTTACTTATTTTTTGAGCATAATTAGATTAGTTGTTCATTAATGTCAGATTGATGTTTTTCATGATTTAATTCAAACAAAGCTTTCATTTTGCCCAAGTTATAGAGCCTCTTCAGCATAGCAAAAACAGTCAGAAAAATAAGATCTGAAAGCTTTCTTGATTATTTCGGACTTATATCAATAAACAAAAAATGGACGACTATGAGAATGGATAGAAACTAAATCCTCTCGAAAAATAAAATTGCGGCCGGCTGCCCTACCTTTTAAGGTAGGGTATGCTTCGGGCCGTCCGCAGATTTATGGGAGAGTTAGAAATCACCTGGATTCAATAGTCTAGATTTCTTTTTTTCTACTCGGTCTAATCCCTTTTAGGTGAACTGCCCCTGAGCTAAAGACTCAGGGGTTTTACACTTCGTCCTATAAACTGCAATTCTTATTCGAAACATTTTACAGGAAAATTCATTACTGAGATTTGTCGAACTATTTCCTCTTTAGCGCGACAGCAGATACTAAAATTCCCAGTGCTGCAAGAATGAAACAAAATCCGGGGCTGGCTTTTGAACCCTTTTCGTCTTCATTTCCGCTTTCAGTAGAAGTTATGTTCTGCATATCCTGGGTATTAGGCCCTGCTTTATCTGTATTGAGTTCGGTTGAATATACATTTTTTTGTCCAGTTATGGCAAGTGAGGCGAAACCTGGAGTTTTAGCTTCAAAATACAGATACTCTTCCTCTTCACCCGTTTTTGAGGTAGCTAGCGAATTCCATGTATCATCGGCAAAGCGTTGAAGAGTAATTGAGTTAACATCAATATCATTTTCCGTGACCCAGGCTTTGCTGACCCTGAACCCAATGCTGGAGTTCTCAATGTTTTTCTGGGTTGCAAAACCTTCGTTTCCTACCCAGATATTCAGGTGACGGTAAATCTGGCCTTCAGGTCCTGTCGGGGTCAGTACCGATTTTTCTTTCAGCTCTTCAACAATAGTTGTGATTTTCCCGGCATTCTTTTTGGAGTCAAATCTTATGTGGACAACTGGTGTGGCTTCCTGCGGGAACTTGAAATTAATCTGATTCCTGTTTGTAACGAACTGCTGGGAAATTTCCTTGACCTGAACGTTTCTCGCAGGTTCTGGGGAGCCTCCTCCACCACCTCCACCTGAAGAGCCGCCGGAAGACCTGCTGGATGAACCGCTAGAGGAGCCGCCAGAAGAACTACCAGAAGAGCCGTCGGAAGAGCTGTCAGAAGAGCTGTCAGAAGAGCTGTCAGAAGAGCCGTCAGAAGAGCTGTCGGAAGAGTCATCAGAACTGGAGTCTGACGTATCAGAATCTGAGGGCAAAACCTCTGCTGGATCTGCAAAGGCATACACACGTCCGTCAGCCCCAATTGTAAAAACGATCCCACCAGAAATTGCAGGTGAAGCACCTCCGTAGGGAGAAGTCCAGACTACATCCCCTGTAAATGCGTTGAGGGCATATGTGCCGGAGTGGCCGAAAAAGTCTCCTTCGGCATGTTTTCCAACAAAAACCATGCCGTCGGCAACGGCAACTGACGTTGTCCATCCTCCTATCTCGTCTTCCTCGGCAGTGCTCCAGACCATCTCATGGGTTGTTGTATTGTAACAATATGTCCGGATTGAGCTGTAACCCGGGCAGCCGCCCGAAATATAGACATTCCCGTAAGCAATAGCCGGCGTGGAAGATACGTCGGTGCTCGGGACTGTTACGTTCCAGAGTACTGACCCGTCTTCCGCATCTATAGCATAAAGTCCTCCAGTATAAGCGGTCACATAAACAACCCCGTCAGAAACAGCTGCAGAACCGGCGGCCTGAAAAGAAATAGTCTGCTTCCATATTTCTTTCCCGCTCCCGGCATCGACACAGTAAACATAACCTGGAGAACTAAAAATAGGCCCGCTGGTCAGATAGACCTTATCTTTGTAATAAGCCGGCGTACCCCTGGCGTCCCCAGTAACTTTAAAGCTCCATAGATTTTTTCCGCTTTTCTCATCAGTACAGAAATAAAGGTGTTCCGAATTGTTGGAATCAAAAATTTTTCCATCGACAACAGTAGGACCGCCTACCCCTTCCGTGGGCCTTCCGCACCAGACTTTACCGTTGTAGTAGCAGGGAGATGACCAGGAACCTTCTATTTCTCCAGCACTGGAATTAAAAAGGTATCTTCCCGTAAACATGTCCAGAGCCACAATCATGTTCTCTTCAACAAGCGAGGGCATTAAACCAAGGAAGCTGTCAGCCCCGCACTTGACAAAAACTTTCCCGTCCGCAATAACAGGAGAAGAGCTGGGAGTAGCCCATATGGGATCGCTTGCCCAGAGCAAATTGTTAGTATCCGGAGCATTACTGCTGGAAAAACCAGTATGAGCAGCATCCTTATGGAAGTGATGCCAGGCATCGTCGCTTTCTTTTATGCTTATGTTTATGGCGTATGTTGCTTCTTCTATAAGAGGTTCATATGTAACAGTGTCCCAGGGCAGGTAGTAAAAGGAAACTATATCCCCTTCTTCAAGGGAATTTCCCCCAAGCCCGCTGGCAGCCTTTTCGCCGTTGACGAAGATTGACCAGGACATTGCACCTGCACCCCAGGGTTCGTTATATATTCCAGCTATACTGTTAATCCAGAAGGAGCCGGCTGAAAGGTCCCCGGTCTCAAATTCAAGGCCCGTGGCATCCAGGGCTCCAAGGTCTGTCAGTTTGTCCCATTCATAGTTTGCTGACTGGTTGGCAGCAGGCACGTATCTGAAAGTTCCGGAGCTAAGAGTTACTTCTCCGTTCCAGAGAAATTCCGCTTCCGCAGGGAAAGAACCATAAGCCGTGGCAGTTGAAGAAATAAACAATATGGAAATAAAAACCAAAGCCACCTGAAAAAAAATTTTGCTATTTGTATTATTCATATTCTTGAACCTTTCCTATTTCAGTAATTGAAATTCTTCATACAAATTATAGAAATTATTCATACCGTTTTTATAGCCAGAGAGCAGAAACTTCGGGACCCGATGCTTAAACCTCCCGGAATGAGTTAGAAAGTAGAAAATGATACAGAACTTAAGCACTTGATTTACAAAATCGAACACAATAGGCGTTAGAATAAATGAATAGTTTATACAGTGTTAGGTTCAATGCTATTGAATTGCTTCAATGCTATTGATTTATCAGTTCAACTGTATAAGTTCTGTACCGGAACAACTACTTTAATTAGCTCATAAAACAGGAGATCCTGGTAAAAGTAACTGAAAGATCATTTTCCATGTCAAACCTCTATTTTAGTTATCAACCATGCGATTGGATTTCCCTATAGCCGGCATCTTAAAAATCAGGCTTTCAAAATTCATTATTCATTTTAAAGCAAACTAAAAATAAGATAGGATTTGCATAACAACTGTTAGCTTTAAGGGTAACCTTTGCTCAAATAAGTTTATTGCGAGTTTCTGGAATGAAAAAGGAAGGTAAAAAGAATTATTCAGGGGAAAAAGCCTTATCAGGCTATTTCTGCCCAAAAATTAATTTTTTGTTTTCAATGCCAGCACCTGAATAGTCTTCTGGCATTAGAGCTAGAGGCTTGAGAATACTTTTATCACAGCAGCATTATGAAAAAGAAAAAAAATGAAACAAATATATGAAACGTATATGAAATTCTTCGAATAACAGGCACAAAAAATGAAAGTACCTGGAAGCACTTTCATGCAAAAATAAAACGTATCCCTTCAATCAACGATCAAGTTTTCTTTCTCCTTAAGCCGATATAAATCGCCCCGATACTTGCAAATACAAAGAGCATCCCTACGATATCTGATCCTGAAAAAGACATGCCTGAAGAAGGATTTACGCTTCTGGAGCTTTCTCTTTGCATCTCATAACCTTCCACATAATTGGAATCCGCCGTTTTCTGCGTATCCTGGGCTGTATCTGTGCCGTATCCACTGCTCTGAACGTCAGCTTGCGTCCTGTTTCCTGAGCTGGAAACAATTTCGGCTTTCCCTGTACTGCTACTGGAGTGTGAAGTCTTTCCTTCTTCCTCAGGTTCACTGGACGTCGTAGAATTTTTATCAACAAGTTTACTGGACGTCGTAGCATCTTCCATTGCTTCGCTGAAACCGGGTACAGAAACAAGTCCTTCCACAAATTCTCTGAGAAGGAAATTGCCGCAGGTATGGTGACAGCAGGTTGCCCCGTTTTCTGCAACAGATTCCGCATATACCGTTGCAAGTTTCTCTAGAGTTTCTGAGTCACAGTCCCAGTAGCCTTTGCGGACAGCTTCCAGCATTCTTCCTGAGATTGACTGAAATGATGCCGGGCTCTTATCCTCAAACCATTCCCGCATTTCGGGGTCATCAATGTAGGTCTTATAAACATTGTTCCAGACATCATCAGTGATGAGGTCTGGACTGGTAACTTCCCAGCCCCAGAGGTTATCAACAAATTCGGCAAACATGGAGCCTCCAGAGTAGCCTGACTCCTTCATGCCCTTGATCCACTTGTCGTTATAGTAAGTGGAGCGCAGGTTCTTGTAGATATACTTTTTAAGAGTGACCATTTCAGCAGCATTCTGGTCTCTTGTATCCGAGACATACATCTCGGGATATTCCCCTGAAAGGTAATAGACCGCCAGGTTAAGCCCTCCAAAATACTGGAAAAAATCGTCATTATCGAAGGCATCATAGAGGTTTGAGGTTGAGGAATGAACAGAAGCGTCCGCAGCAGCAATGTTCGAAGATAATAGCTCCGAACTCTTATAACCCCACAGATCACTGCCGTATGCATAGCCCATGGTGTTCAGGTAAAGTTCTGCAATCGCAGACTCATTATCCCAGCTCCCGCTTGACTCGATCAGATTGGAAACCCCAAGCTCATAAGTCCCGTCTTTTACAGCGAAACAGCGCATAGTAGAAAGAGTATCTGCAAGTGCAGCAGCCTCTGTAGCATTTCTGGTCTCATTTAAATATTCCATGTAGATTTCGTCATAGGTGGCCCTGGTGCTTTCATTTACATAGTTAGGATAGTTGCCAGTCTGTGCAAGGTTTGCAAGCTTTACCGCATCATCAATCATCTGTATTTTCTTCGGAAAAGCATCCCGCATCCCTGCCGTTACATAAACAATGTCTATACGCGGCCTTCCGGACTTTGAAGAGTCATAGCCGGGCAAGAGTTCTTCTTCAGGGATCAGTTCCAAACCCTGAATTACCCCGTTATCGTTCCAGATGGGCTTTACCCCGAGAAGGTAGAGTACTTCGGCTTCGAGGGTTCCGTGGTCCTGAATAAAGTCCACCCCGAACCTGGAGAATGCGACCTTATGCGGATATTCTCCGTGTTTTTCATAATAGTCCACAAGCAGTTCCTGGGCCATGAGCTTTCCCATTTTCCAGGTGGCTTCTGAAGGGTAGAGCTCGGCATTTATCCCATAGAAGTTCCGCCCCGTGGGCAGGGCATCCGTCCTGGATACAGGGTCATTCCCAGGTCCTGGAGGGATATAGCAGCCTTCAAGGGCAGAAAGGATGCGGTCAAGTTCTAGATCCGAATCAAGAATCCTCTCTTTGTACTCAAGTCCGGTAAGAAGGTCCCTGCTTATAGTGTCGTTTACATCCCCGTAGATGGCTATCTGTGCCTCTTCAGGAGTTGAGTTCATAACAATTACCTCCCTGAGCATCCTGTCTACCTTTGTATCGCTCAGGGGGATGCCTAATGGATATTCCGTAGTATTCAAATAGAAAGCTGCCTCAACTCTGGACTCAAAAGAGCTGCCAAGCATTGAACGGACCATATATGCCAGTTCATCCCAGTGAGGGTAAAGGATCTGATTCCTGTACTTAAGCCCGTATTCAAGGTCAGCTGTTACCGAGGAGTTATTCCAGCCGTATAGCCTGTTCTGGGCTTCTTCGGGGCTTTCACATCCGCAAATTACATTCCAGATGAGAGCATCTGGTTTTGTATCGATTTCCGGAATTCCTTCAGGGTATTCAGTGAAATTTGAATAGAAGGCGGCTTTAAGGTCAGCATTGAATTCTTCCCCAAGTAAAATCTTAATGAGAGAGAACAGTTCAGAGTCATCAGGTTCAAGTACTGATTCAAGATAGCCAGCACCTCGTTCAAGGTCCGAACTTACCAGTGAATCATTCTGGCCATAGACCAGGTTCTGAGCTTCCTGCACATCCGTTCCGTTCCGTACCACTTCCCAGACAAGAGTATTGACCACCGTATCATTTTCAACGACTCCTTCCAGGTTCCCCTGATAAAAAGCATTTGCCACATTGTCCTCAAAACCGCTGCCCAAAAGAGCCCGAATAATGCCGGTAAGTTCGTCTTTCTGGGGATCAAGGCTGTCACAGGGAGGTACCTCAGACAGGACATGCATGCCGTATGGTATACTATCCCCCTCTATCTCTTCGATGTACTCGTGCAGGACATCCCTTATGAAGGTCTCAAACTCGCTGGTGTTATAGGCAGTCAGTTCACTCACATTGCTTCCAAGTTCCTCGTCAAGAGAAAGATTTTCTATTTCAGCAATAATTTCCATCTGGTAAGCGCCCCTGGTCTGGTCGTTCATTTCCAGCCCGTAATACGCCTGCACGAGTCTTGTAATATTTTCCAGTTCGGCGTACCCCCCTGCTCTCTCCAGAGTAGGTGTCATGTGGTCAATAATAAGGGCATTTCCACGATATTCTGCAGTCAACCCTTCTCCAACATTGGCAACAATATATGGGTAAATATTGGGCAGATCCCCAAGCAAAATAGGGGACCATTCACTCGTCCTGTTCATCCCGCAAGACTGGCCTGGTAGCCATTCATGAGTACCGTGAGTGCCCATGTGAATGAGCGCATCAGGCCTGAATTCGTTATTTAACCACATATAAAAGGCAATGTACTGGTGAGTTGGAGGTACCTCACTGCTGTGGTATAGAGCATCTTCATCCTGGAAAAAACCCCTTGCAGGCTGAGGCATGAGCCATACATTTCCGCAGCGGACAGCAGGAAGTACGATATATCTTCCACTGCTGTTTTCCCATATCATGGGGCTGGAGCCTAAATCTGATGATTTGTTCCAGGCTTCCCCCCATTTTTCTATCACTGATGTCTGAAGCTCCTTTGGAAGGGTTTCGAACCACGTATGATATTTTTCTATAGGGACCAGTTCTACACCCCAGTCCTCCCGATTTTTTACAAGATTATTGAGCATGCCTTCAGCCCAGGAGCCGGCATTGTAGCCCTGGAGCATTAACCGGTCCAGAAGTTCGTCCGGGTTCTCAGGAAGATAATCTATATCATAGCCATTTTCAGCCATCATCTCAAGAAGCTTGCTCATGCTTGTTATACCATCGAGATAGCTTGCGGTTCCGATATTGTCTTTGCCCGAAGGATAGTTGTAGTAGATAACAGCTACTTTCTTTTCAGAATTTTCTTTGAGCTTCAATTCTGCCCACTTGATAGAACGGTTTGTAATCCAGTCAAGCTGGGCAGGTATCGGAACGTACTCATAAAATCCAGTGCTACTGTTTTTGATGCTTTCTCCAACAACGATATACTCAAAGATTCCGTCCAGGTCAGGGAGAATAGTTTTGCGTACGACCTGGTCTGTAGGAATCCCGCGGCTGGCATCTGCAGGGTTCCGGTCTTCAGATTCCTCGACCACGATACCACATAAGACTGGAACATTAAGATTCTTAAGTTCTTCAATTCCCTTTTCAGGATTTTCATAATTGAGCCTGAAACTTTTAATGGAAATCATACACTGGACAAGAGGAACAGAATTTTTATCACAGTAAAATTCTGTGATGTCATTGAAAGTGTCAAAACCCGCAATCACATTGCAGTCCTTGTTTTCAATATCCCGGATAAGAGCGTCAACAGCTCCCATATACCCGTTTTGCAGGTCGGTCCTGTGGAACCAGATGCCGATGGTAGGCCTTTCCGGGTTATACCGTTTATGGCTTTCAGAATCAAGTCCGTACCAGTCCAGGTATGTTGATGTATCCTCAAAATAAAAGGCCTCGTTTTCAGAGCAGGGATAATAAATTCCCGCGAGAGGAAGACTGCTGCCGGAACTTTCAATATAGGTCCAGCTTCCGGTAAGTTCCGGATTATTGCCGTATGTTTTGGAAAGATAGATCAATATATTTTCAGCGTTTTTGAGCCCTTCTAATTCTGTACTCATATTGAGGTAATACATGCAAAAGGTATCGTTTTCCGAACCATTATAGGCATAATCTACATATCCAGGAGCAAGGGAAGGAGGGTCAAATGAATATATATCTATAATTGTGCTTCCATTTGCATGCGCTGTTTCTAAATATTCACCGAGGACTTCATAGATACTGCTGTTCAGCATATCGCAGATAATTACGTCCTGCATTTTTATAAGTCCTGATTCTCCGGCAAGAAGTATTCCATTATCTGGATCGGAGCTATTATTATATGCGTCAAGGTTCACAAGTTCAATACTGGAACTATACGGGTTTACCTCGCTTGCAAGTTCTAAGGCCGGGCTGGCCCCAAACCCTATGTACATAATACGAACCAGATCCCAGTCACTGCTTATCTCCGGGCGATTAGCATAGTTTTTCGCAAGGTAGTGAAGCAGGTATTCAGCATTCTTCTGCCTGACAGTCCCGTCACTACCCATGTATCGGTAGAAATTAGATATCGGGTCATCCAGAGAGCCGTCAGAAATATAATTAAAGTAAACTGGAGTGCCCGAGGAATTGAGACTTATAAAAGCCGTGCCTCCACTGTGGGCCTGCCAAAAAGTATCGTTTAGAGACGCGTAGATTGCAGGTGAGAGCTGGTCACAGAAAATTACATTCTGGTCCTTGATAAGGCCGCTTTCGACAGCTTCCAGCAGGTCAGCACCCGGACTTCCTGCGTCGTCATATGCCCTGATGCCGGTAAACTCAATCAAATTGCTGTAACGGCTATTGTCAGCCGCTGTTTTGAGGGCATCGCCTGGCTCCCTGCCCAGGTACATAATTTTGATTTTTTCTGATTTTTCTATAGTCCAGTCCTCTGTCAGCCTCGGGCGGAAGCCGTATTTTTTTGAAAGATATATCAGCAGGTTTTCAGCATTTTTTCTTTCTTCTTCGCTTTCAATGCCCATATTATCATAGTAATAACCTATTACAGTATCATATTCTACTGGTCCCCCAAACTCTCCTGCAATTGTTTCGCTTGTTTCGTAAGCATACGCATAATTATAATAATTTTTCCAGTTGAAAGGCTGATCCTGGGGATGGATATCTATTATATAAACTCCTGCACCGCAGATATCAGAAAACAGGTTGGGATCATAATTGTAAATTGAACTGGAAAGATTATCACATATAAGGACATCCTGCTCTTCAAGAAGGCCGCTCCCGGCTGCAGCAATCAGTTCATCTCCTGGGCTGTTCCCTGCTTCATCATATGCTTCAAGAACCCTGAACTCTATATCATCCCTGTAATGGTTAGTTTGACTTGCCAGTTCCAGAGAAGGGCTTCCATTCTGTCCCAGGTAAAGGATTTTAATTTTTGCCCAGTCCTCCTGATTCACAAGGCTTAGATTCCATTCGGCGGTGATATCCGACCTGTTTGCATACTCTTTTGCGAGACATATAAGCAGTTTTTCCGCATAAGCAAGGCTTCTTCCACTGCTTCCCAATCTGTCATAATAGTAACGAACCGGATTTTTCCTTGAATCCCCATATATATAATCAAAATATTCAGGCTCATCTTCAGACCGGATGTCAACAAAGACAGTCCCTTTTTCGTGGGCTCTTTCAAGCTCATCTTTTATACTCTCATATATAGGACTGTAAAGCATATCGCAAAGTATGACATCCTGCTCTTCTATAAGCCCGCTATCAGCTGCTTTCTGCAATGAGGAACTGTATGCATTGACATTAGTGAAATTTATGTATTCGTGATAATCATTCGTAGTGCTGGCTTTTTCCAGGGCATAGTTTTCTCCGTAACCCAGATACATTATATTTACCTGATTTTCCGCAGCTGAAACAGCTGGTACAAGTAAAAAAACAAACAATGAAGTTAATAATAAGCTTCGTTTCATATTATCCCCTGTAATGTTTGAGATTCTTAGGTGACCCGGAAGAAGACTGTCGTGATGCAGGCGCTTTTGTTACATTTCCGCACGAGCCGCACTGAATTATATAAACTTTATTATATGATAAGTTCAGCAGTTCCATATTTCAAAAGGTGAAGCTGGAAACCTCTCAGTATCTTTCAGGGGACAGAAACAAAAGTATGAGGAAGGCATTTTTTCAACTTAAGTGCACCGTCACCTGATCTTAGCCATATTTTCGAAAAATTTACAGCCGGAACTTAAGCCAAAAGACTGAATATAAGAAAGCAGGATTATCAACCGGTTCCTTTTAAACTATTTATTTATGCTTAAAGATAAGAGCAGAAAATATAAAAATAACAGTTTTTGGATTACAAGCGTTAGTAGTTTGAGTTACACAAACCATCAGAAAATGTTTCTTATATGTGGTAGGAATTGAGACATATGGCACTCAGACTTAAGGAAGTAAAACATTAAGAAACTCTTGATAGCTATATTTTGCTTCAGCAAGTAAAGTTATTATATTAACGATACTAAACAATTCAGAAGACACAGCCAGTAAACTGCCTGTGTTTATCCAAAACATGAAGTCGTTTATTGGTATCATAGCAAACTATTCCATGGTCTTCAATGCTTTTTTAATTATATCTTATTTGTAAAAAAACGAGCTTTGGAACCAGTGAGATCCGGAACTACTTAAATAATAAAAAATATATAATGTTTACAGAGCACATAAAATGGAAAATACAAAATACTATTTAAAGACTTATTGGTTTTTTTTAATTATTTAATAGGTCTTGTTAGCCGGAAGGATAACAATAATTAGCCAAAGACTTTTATTTAGATAGATATAATCTTAATTTGTCCAAAATTATCCTGAGAAACCCTGGAGCTTTCAAGAAGAAACTCACTTCAGTCAAAACTAATATTAATCTCCCGATAAAGCTGAAATATCCACACTGTAATATTTTTGTGCAAAAACTTAAAAATGATAAAATTTCTGAACTCAAGCCAGAATAATAATATAACCATTAAAAGTATGCATAAAAATAATTACATATGATAAATCTCAAATTCCAGGGTATTATCAGGATGCTGCAAAATTTTTAATCCAGCCTATTCAATTAATTTGCCTGGCCTGGCGCTTCAAAGATCCGAAACCTGATCTGCCCTCTTCGTCATACACGTAATGAGGTCGGGTTATTCCGCACGGGTCAGCTATTGAACCCTATGAAAAAACAAAGGAGGTAGTCAGATATATATGGATAACTGATACAGCTTTTTTACACAGCTATATGCCTGATTTTGTCTCTGATTACTGGAAAGTCAGGTTATGCCTTTCAGAAAAAATTTAATAAATCTCAAAGTTTTTGCTGAAAGAGTGTATTTTCTCATCATGGCTGTGTTTTTGTATTCTCGGATTCTAAAATGCTGATATTTTTGTCCTATCTTGGAAACTTCCAAAATGAACACAAATAGCTGGCTTCCAGAATCCGTGGAAGTAAAAAAATGGCGAAAAATCCAGTCTTGCCTGCTTCTTCAAAGGTCCGAATAAGCATCCAAATCCATCCGATCAAAATCTGCTCGAAAATGAGAATGATCGGATATTTCCGCGCAGGCTGGCTGACCTCTCTGAAAAAAATAGGAGAAATGAAAATATGACTAAGTATAGATCAAGAATATTTATTATTTGTTTGTTATTGTTTCTGCTAACTGCTGCTCAGCCAGCACTGGGCTTGGTAGCTGTTGATCATCCAGCACCGGACTCCGACTGGGCCAAGTTCCAGAAAGATAACTACAACACTGGAGTAACTGAAGACCGTGCACCTGTAACAGATCCTTCAGCGTCCTCTTTTTCCTGGGAGTATAAACTTGGAGGAAACGTTGATTCGGTTCCATTAGTAGCCGGGGATATGTTGTATGTTCTTGCGGGCAACAACCATGTCTATGCTTTTAAACGAACAACAGGAGAACTTGTCTGGGAGAAAAGCACAAGTGGAGGCGCCGGTGGTTTCGTGATTGGAACTGCGGCTGTCGGAAACGATATAATTTTTGTGCCAACCAGCAATGGGAAGATTTTTGCTTTTGATGCAAAAACAGGGGATTCAAAGTGGAACATAACTGTAAGCAGCAAGCAAATAGATACTCCTGTTACTTATTCCGACGGCAAAATCTACTTCGGGGAAGCAATTGGTGGACACAAATACTACTGCTATGACGAGAACGGTAACGAAGTCTGGAACCGGACTGCAACAAGCAGTATCAGCAAACAGGGTTCTTACTACTGGACAGGAGCTGCAGTAATCGGAAACAGCCTCGTCTACGGGGACGATGACGGGAACCTGGTTTCAGTAAACAAAAATACCGGAGCTGATATTGCTGAAATCAATATCTCTGAAGAATTTGGAATAACAGGTGGAGGAATCAGATCTTCAATCCTCTACGTTGAAGAACTGGAAAGGATCTACTTCACGTCCACAGGGGGATACTGCTTATCCATCGGTTTTAACCCATCGGACGGAACATTTAATACCAACGACAAGTACAGTGAAAAAATTGCCTACTCCACTTCTACTCCTGCTTATTATAATGGAAGAGTTTATGTGGGAACAGGTTCCATAATGGGTGGTGCGGGAAACAGGATTTACTGCCTTGATGCCAACCTGACCAGCGTGATCTGGGATTATTCTGTGGGTACAATCCAGTCCTCCCCTGCAATCTCCACATATTACGATGACGGGGATGGGGAAGTATATATCTACTTCACTGTAAACGATAACAAGAAAGGTGGCGTATATTGCCTCAAGGACTTCACCGGTTGCACAAGCCCCGAACTTAGCTGGAGTTTTGTCAATTCCAGCAAGACATCTTATTCTCTTCAGGGCGTTGCGATCTCGGACGGCTGGATCTATTTTGGGGCAGATAAAAAATATGTCTTTGGGTTAACAACTCCGAGTCCTACACTTCCGACCGCAGCCTTTTCAGTGAGTGCTGAAAAAGGGGCTGTGCCTTTTACAGTTAAATTCACGGATAACTCTGAAAATGCCACTTCCTGGGCCTGGGATTTTGACAATGACGGAAACATAGACTCAAATGAGCAGAATCCGCTTCATACTTATTATACAGAAGGAGATTACACCGTCAAACTGACTGCCAGCAACGAAAATGGCAGTGATATAAAAGAAATTCCGGGCATGATAAAGGTCGGACCTGAATTGCCTGCAGCCCCAGGAGATGCCTGGTACCAGTTCCACAAGGACGCACTGCATAATGGGTACACAGAGTCCGATGCACCAGACAGCGCTAACGTGGCCTGGATTGCCAAACCTCGTGATGAAGCATATTCCCTTGCCCCGAGTTCAAGCGTTGCTATTGCTGAAGAAAAAGTCTTTGGGATCTGCAATGGACCCATCGATGACTTGGGCAACCCCCTAACCCCCTACGGTCAGCTCGTTGCCTTTGACGAAAGCACGGGAGAAGAGGTCTGGAATGTTACGGTCTCGGCCCCTGAATGGGGTTCATGGTCCTCTCCTGCATATGATTCTGGAAAAGTTTTCGCGTCCACTGGAAAAGAGACTTGCTGCGTAAATGCTTCTACAGGGGACATTGTCTGGACTTTCCACAATCCAAGCGATCTTGCCTCATGTAACGGTGGTCCTGCTATCGGGGACGGAAAGGTATTTTTCAGTGACTGGGACGGAGGCAATTATTACTGTGTTGATGAAAACACAGGGGCTCTCCTCTGGACCTTCAAGGTAGATGGTACTTATGCCCAGGCTACTCCTTCTTACAAAGATGGAAAGGTATACTTCTCAAGCTGGTCTACAGTAAACGCAGTCTATTGCGTAAGCGCCACAACAGGAGAACTTATCTGGAAAAACGACAATTTCGAAGGCAATCCATGCGGCTCTGTAACAGTTACTGACGAAGGGCTATACGTTACTGTTTACAGCTTTGGGTCCTCTGATGGGATTTATAAGCTTGACCTAACAGATGGTCATATTCTCTGGGGAAGATCCGACATATCCCCCACGGACTCAACACCGACAGTGACAGGCGGGAGAGTCTATCTCTCGACTGGATGCTACGGATACAGCGATCCAAAGACATACTGCCTTGATGCATCCGATGGGCACACTGTCTGGGAAACAGACGCTGCCGACAAAATGGGCGACTGGATCTGCTCTGTGGCTGTCGCAGACGGCAAGGTCTTTACCGGAGGAGCCGGTGAAGGGCTCTTTACCGGCTGTGGGGAACTCTATGTCCTTGACGCCACAACAGGCGCAAAGGTCTGGAATTATACAGGCTGCGGCTGTTCTCCAGCTCTTGCTGACAGCATGGTCTTCAGTATAGGCGGCGGGAAACTTTATGCTTTCAAAGAACCGGAAGTCATTCCTCCTGAAGCAAAATTCAGTTCAAATGTAAGTTCCGGAGAGGCACCCCTGACAGTTAGCTTCACTGACGAATCCACCGGAGAAGGCATCACATGGGCATGGGATTTTGAGAATGACGGTACAGTAGACAGCATTGAACAGAACCCTGTCTACACATACACAACACCTGGAACTTACACCGTTAACCTTACGGTTACAAATGCTGGCGGCAGCGATTCTGAGGTAAAGGTAGGATATATCGTTGTCAGTGAACCTCTACCTGCTCCTCCTGTTGCGGCATTCTCTGCAGAACCAACTTCTGGCTATTCCCCGTTAACAGTAAACTTCACCGACAAGTCAACCGGTACTATATCCTCCTACACCTGGGATTTCGACAACGATGGTGTAGTTGATAGCACGGACCAGAATCCAGTCCACACATACACAACACCTGGAACTTACACCGTTAACCTTACGGTTACAAATGCTGGCGGCAGCGATTCCGAAGTAAAGTCTGAGTACATAGTAGTAAGTGAACCACTTCCAGAGCTACCTGTAGCCGCTTTTACAGCTACACCGACTTCTGGCAATGCGCCTCTAACTGTCAATTTCACCGACCAGTCTACTGGCGTTGTATCTTCCTATTCCTGGGACTTTGACAACGATGGCACAGCTGAAAGTAATGAGAAGAATCCCTCCTATACGTATGTTACAGCCGGTACATACACAGTCAAGCTTACTGTAACGAACGCCGGAGGTAGTGATGATGAAGTAAAAACTGGATACATCACGGTTAGTGAACCTCTACCCGAGCCACCTACTGCAGATTTCTCAGCAGCTCCGACTTCTGGGGATGTCCCACTGACTGTCCAGTTCACTGATAAGTCAACCGGAATTGTCTCATCATATTCATGGGACTTTAATAACGATGGGGAAGTTGACAGCACCGAACAGCATCCTTCGTGTACCTATGATGCATCTGGTAATTATACTGTCAAGCTCACGGTAACCGGGCCTGGAGGAAGTGATTCTGAAATAAAGGTTGAGTACATTGTTGTCAGTGACTCGCTTCCTGCTCCTCCTCTTGCAAACTTTACGGCAACACCTACTTCTGGAGATGCACCCCTGACAGTCGACTTTACGGACCTCTCCACTGGCGATGCAATTAATTCCTGGGCCTGGGACTTTGACAGTGACGGAAATGTGGATTCCACAGATCAGAGTCCATCGTACACATATACTGTGCCTGGAGTCTACACGGTCAGTTTGAATGTGAGTAATGCTGGGGGAAGCGATGATGAGGTGAAGGTAGGCTTTATCGAAGTCACAAGATCCCTGGCGAAAAGTTATTCAACTGCTATGAATAACACCAATCCGGGAGCTCCTGACCCGGCTATACCGGGTTTTGTAGGGCCTGCTGGTGACGGCAAGGTTACTGCGGGCAATGTTGTCAATCCTATATTCAAGGAATGGGCTTCTACTGTTGTTGACTATTCTCCTGCCAACCAGAGCAATAGTTTCACTGATGCAACAAAGGCTCTGGGCCCTGTGACCGGAACTAACACGGATATCGTTTCTCTTGGGGATCTTACCAGCACTCAAATCAATGCTGGAGAGAAGCCTGGTTCGATAACACTCGGGTTTAATGTTCCTATTGCTAATGGAGACGGTCCAGACCTTGCTCTCTTTGAAAACAGTTTTATGTCTGGGAGTCAGGTGTTTGCTGAGCTGGGCTACGTGGAGGTTTCCACCGACAACATAATTTATGTTCGTTTCCCTGCGGTCTCACTAACACCTGGTTTGGTTGGATCTTATGGAACAATTGACCCTACTAATGTGACCAACCTGGTAGGAAAGCATGTCAATGCCTATGGTAATTCATGGGGTACTCCGTTTGATCTCAGCCAGCTGGAGAACACGACAGAGGTTCTGAATGGCAGTGTGGATCTGAACAATATCAACTACGTAAGGGTAGTCGATATACCAGGAAATGGGACTTTCCTGGACTCTCTAGGCAATCCTATCTATGACGCATGGGTTACTAGGGGATCCGGTGGTGTGGACCTGGAGGCCGTAGGTGTTATTAACACGGCAGATTTACCGTTGCCTGTAGCCGGATTTTCTGTCAATGTAACCTCAGGAGATTCCCCCCTGTCTGTCCAGTTCACTGATGAGTCTACA
Source organism: Methanobacteriota archaeon (assembly GCA_030054735.1). Classification (GTDB taxonomy): domain Archaea; phylum Halobacteriota; class Methanosarcinia; order Methanosarcinales; family Methanosarcinaceae; genus Methanosarcina. Next base: position 18,328 of record JASGVX010000080.1, read on the forward strand.
GGTTCTCCGACTTCCTGGGCCTGGGACTTTGATAACGACGGTACAATCGACAGCACTGATCAGAACCCCCTGTTTACCTACGAAAATGCCGGCACTTACACTGTGAACCTTACGGTTGCAAATGCTGGCGGAAGCGATTTCGAAGTGAAGAGGGATTATATCACTGTATCTGAGCCGCCTACACCAAAACCCGTCGCCTCATTCACAGCTGATGTAACGAGCGGTACTGCTCCCCTTACCGTCAATTTCACGGACCAGTCTACAGGTTCACCGACCTCATGGCTCTGGGACTTTGGAGATGCTGAGAGCGCTATTGAGCAGAACGCCATGCATACGTATGCATCTGCTGGAACCTACACTGTAACCCTTACGGTTTCAAATGCAGGTGGAAGTGACAGTGAAATAAAAACGGACTACATAACTGTCTCAGCACCGGAAATTCCAGATACAGAAAAACCTGTGTTTGATTCTGTAGTCCTCTTCCCTGCGAACACAACAGCAGGTTCGACAATCAGTATCAGTGCAAACATAACGGATAACGTCGCTGTAACAGAAGTTCTAGCAGGACAGGTACAGCTCACAAATATAGATGGAATCTGGAAGGGCAATATAACTGCTCCTTCTTCACTTGGAGAC
>JASGVX010000081.1 GCA_030054735.1 Methanobacteriota archaeon
GTGTTTAAAAATGCATGTACTAAGAGTGAAAATAGGACGATAACAAGAGATCCTAGAGAACATTTATTGGAGAGTATGAGGGCTAAACTGAACACAGAGGAAGGTACAGAACAGTATCAGAAAAGAATGTCTACCGTAGAACCTGTGATTGGACAGATGAAGCAGGATAGAGGATTTAGGGAATTTCTGTTGAGAGGGAAAAGGAAAACAGGAATTGAATTTGTTATGATGTGTACGGTACACAATATAAAGAAAATAGCAGATTTCATTAAAAGAGAAGGGAAAAAACTCAAGGATGTGCTGAAAATGATAGGGGTAGGAGGAAGTAAAGGATGGAATAAAGGGGAAATCCAAGCGAGAATAGCAAATACGCTATGTTGATTGAGAAAAATTTACCTTTTATTGTTGGAAATGAATTAAAAATTGAAATGGGCATTACCCAATTGTAGAATTGAAAGTAGTTATGAGACAGCCTGAAGAGCAGGGATAGCCTTAAAGATGCAGGAATTCTGTTCTCTCTAAAAGCACCTTTGCTGGCTTTCTTCCTGATCAGTGCCGGAGATATTTACTTCTGAGGCTCCACATAAGTTTTAAAAGGCTCAGAACCCTATCCTATGGGATAACCTCAACCTTTTGAGATCAGGTGATTGATTGAAAGTAAAATCAAGATTTCAGCTGAGGAAAAATGCAAAGAATAAGATGCTAAAAGATCTTGAGTCCGCCTTTGGTGAAGAGATAACAGAGCTGGAAAACAAAACTCTCGAAAAGATTACCCTGGATGAATATTCCCTAATCCTTGTTGAAGGCAGACCTCTTCTGTTTGAAATAGAAGAGCATTTTTTTCCCACAGTCCGCGGAGCTCTTGAGATGGGACTGAAGAAACGTCTTGTTGTTGTGGATAAAGGAGCTATTCGTTTTGTAGCAAACGGAGCGGATATTATGGCACCAGGGATCGTGGATGCAGATCCTGAAATAAAAGAAGGGGATTTTGTAATTGTAGTGGAAGAAACCCACAAAAAACCTCTTGCCATAGGAAAAGCCCTTATGGAAGGACAACGAATGGTTGACGCGGATTCGGGAAAATCCATAAAGTCAATAAGCCATGTAGGAGATAAACTCTGGAATTTAGAGTTATGAAAGTGCCAGAAAACAGTATATTATCAGAGAAAAAAATCCTCCTTTAGCAAACGTAATAATTCCCGAATACAGGTCGGGAACCATTGTAGCTTTATAATAGCAAAATTAATTAATATAGATCCCAATATAGGACAATACTATCCAAATTAAAAAAGATACAAAAGGCGTGCATAGATGGCAAATTTTATAGATAAGATCCTTGGCGGCAATGTTAAGAGTACAACCAGTGCCGAAGACTACACTGAAATTGACCTCAGCAGATATGAAGAAGTTCTGGAAGATGAGCCTGCAGAAACATATGTAAAAATCGCAGATATCTCAAGTATTAACCAGATATCCACACTCAAGCAGGAGATTTATAATGGGAACATCCTCATGGTCGATATATCAAATATCAAAGGCGATGACCTGCTAAGGGACAGGGTTTTAAAGGAACTGAAAGATGTTGTTGTCGATGTCCACGGAGATATTGCAGGTGTCAAAGGGAACACCGTAATTGTGACCCCGACAGGCATTAAAATCGACAGATCAAAGATTATTGGTGGAAAATATTGAATAATAAGTATTTTAAGGATGAATGCTTTGAGACGAGGATATCCTGCCCCCTGTGTCAGAAAGAACTTGTGATGACATGGCAGAGAGATAATATTCCCTATTTCGGAGAGATTATGTACGTAACTGCAAAATGCCCTTGCAGTTTCCGTTTTACAGACACTATGATCCTCTCCAGCAAAGAGCCCATGCGATATGAGCTGTCAGTTGAGACCTCTGAAGACCTTAATGCAAGAGTCATCCGCTCAACCTCAGGAACGATACGCATTCCGGAGATGGGAATTGTTATCGAGCCAGGCACGGTTTCTGATTCATACATAACGAATATTGAGGGTGTGCTGCAAAGGGTTCAGAATGTCCTCATGACTGCGAGTAAATGGGTAATGGAAGATGAAGAGAAATTTGCCCGTAGCCAGGAACTCCTGTGCATGCTCAACGAAGTAATCGAAGGTAAGAGGGCGATCATAGTCATCATCGAAGACCCACTCGGAAACAGCGCAATAATTTCTAAAAAGACTGTCGCTACCAAACTCTCAAAAGAAGAAGCTGAGAAGCTGAACACCGGTATGATAGTTTTTGATGTTGACAAATCCGAACTTTCGCATGATGTTTCGGATAATGTCAAGCCCCTCGGAGGAGTTTGATTCTTTTTTCCGAATTTTTAATAGCCTGATAAAGATTCAGGGGGCAACCCCCCATTATAGTTATTTACTTTTATCGCATTAAAATGCAGGCACGTCAAGGGTTGTACAGTCTTCCTGTTGAAATAAAACAGCCCGGGTACGGGTCAGTTTAAACCCTCCTAAAAATTCTCTGCAGGGTGTTCAGTACAAAAGGCAATCGGGTTGAAAGAAGGCGTTAATTAAGGAAATAAATGACGGCAATATACTGGATTAAATTATTTAGCATGAAAGTGCTTCTAGGTACTTTCATTTTTTGTGCCTGTTATTTGAAGAATTTCATATGCGTTTCATAATACGATTTATCACAAGAATTAACTGAAATTACAATAATATGGTGAAGATATGGCAGAAAGCGAAAAAGAAGCAGCACTTCCTCCAAAAGAGGCATTCAGCGACTGGTATAACGAACTCCTGTGGATGGCAGAAATAATGGACGTCCGCTACCCTGTAAAGGGGCTCTACGTCTGGTACCCATTCGGTTTTGCCATAAGGAGGAACACCTACAATATTATAAGGGAAATTCTTGATAAGAGCGGACATCAGGAATCACTCTTCCCCCTGCTTATCCCTGAAAACGAGTTCATGAAAGAAGCCGAACACATTAAAGGCTTTGAGGATGAAGTGTACTGGGTCACGCATGGAGGAAAAGACCCGCTTGATATACCTCTGGCCCTCCGCCCAACAAGTGAGACTGCCATCTACCCAATGTATAAAATATGGGTCAGGTCTCATGCTGACCTCCCTCTGAAGCTCTATCAGATTGTTAACACCTTCCGCTATGAGACTAAGCATACCCGACCTCTAATCAGGCTCAGGGAAATAACTTCTTTTAAAGAAGCACATACTGTACACGCCACATGGGAAGATGCAGAAGCCCAGGTAAAGGAAGCTATTGGGCTTTATACTGAGATATACCTCAGGCTGGCAGTCCCTGTACTCCGTTCTAGAAGGCCTGACTGGGACAAATTCCCTGGCGCTGACTATACCGATGCTCTTGATGCAGTGATGCCTGACGGAAAGACTCTTCAGATAGGGACTGTTCACCACCTGGGGAACAACTTTGCAAAGACATTTGATATAAAATACGAATCTCCGGACGGTGAACAGCGCTATGCATACCAGACATGTTACGGAATTTCAGAGAGGTCTATTGCAGCCACAATCTCCATTCATGGGGATGACAGAGGGCTTGTCCTTCCACCTGAAATTGCACCTGTTCAGGTGGTTATTATCCCGATCATATTCAAGAAAGGGGCGGAAGAGGTGCTTGCAGCCTGCAGAGATGTCCAGGACCGGCTGAGAAAATCAGGAATCAAAGTAGAGATCGATGCAAGTGACCTGCGCCCTGGAGCAAAGTACTACAAATGGGAAATGAAAGGCGTTCCTCTCAGGCTCGAAATAGGTCCACGTGACCTTGAAAACAATGTTGCGGTTGCGGTCAGAAGGGATACAGGAGAAAAGGACCAGATTTCCCTTCCCGATATAGAGAAAGGAGTTATTCTGAAGTTTGAGGCAATCCAGAAAAGCCTTTACGAAAAAGCTGAATCTGAACTTGAAAGGCGCATCTTTGACTGCAGTGAACTTGAAGAAGTAAAGGAAAAGATCCAGAAAGGGGTTGCAACAATCCCCTGGTGCGGCAAGAGAGAATGCGGACTTGCAATGGGAGACAGGGTTGGAGCAGGCATCCTTGGAGTTCCACTGACACCCAGAGGAAAAGGAAAGGAGAAATGCCCTGTCTGCGGAGCAGAAACAGAAACTCGTGTTTACATTGCAAGAACTTATTAAGGAATGGTGTAAATATAATTTCAAACACTTATAACCCATATTGTCATTAATGATATTGGGAAGTGCAATTATAGAGTCATTAGCAAAGTGAAAACTTGAAGTCATATTTCAACTATTCCTAAGTCCTGTAAAAGCTCTTTTAAGGTTAGAAATAACTTCTGGGCAGTTGTGCCTGGAATTTAGAACCTTATCTCCACTTAATTATAGGGACTATATTCTGCAATTTGCTTATTTTTTCGTAACTATTAAGCCTACATAAAACAATATCAATAGCCATCTTTATTAATATCCAATAGACAAATTTCTGTAACTTGATTTTCTTTGACTGCTGGCGATTGACTGCGTTTTCTCATTATTCATAAGTTAATTCTCAGCTTCCTTGTTTTCGTTAGAATCAATATCAACAGACATATTTTGATAGGCTGAATAGTTACTAAATTTTTTTACAAAATAAATATTATACCTTAACTCCACTTAATTATAGGGACTATATCCTAGAATTTGCTTATTTTTTCTTTTTTTAAACTTCAATTGAATCATTTCAAATAGAAATTTATTTATACTATGTTCCCCATATCATATAGAAT
>JASGVX010000082.1 GCA_030054735.1 Methanobacteriota archaeon
TTTCATGTTCGTTCCTTCTTTTATTCCACGCCCCTACTTCATGAACCAAAGTCTCTATGTCAGCAATCCTTCTTCCTGTACATTCTATATCCATTACATTGATCTCTATTTCTGCTGCATTCAAGCAACTTGCATCTTTGGGAGTATAATGGAACTCTACATTTTTTAAAAGCTTTTCTGCTTCTTCTTTTCCGAAAGCTTCTTCAAGCGATTTTTCTTTGTGAGTGCTAAGATTGTCCATGACCACACGGATAATTTTCGCTTCCGAATACCTTTCTACAAGTTTCTTGACAAAATGTGCAAAGTCTATCTTAGTTCTTCTTTTGGTGACCTGAGTCATCCTTTTTCCTGCTTTAAATTCTACTGCCATGAACACGTCTGCGGCTCCATTCCTAAGATATTCGTAGTCATATTTTTCTGGACTTCCAGGTTTCATCGGAATGGACTTCCTCTTATCTCCAAGAAGTTGTTTTCCAATATTCACATTTTTCCTGCATTGATTTTCAATAAAATGTGGATTTTTTGTACTTTTATGCAGGATCTAAAGCAGTTATATGGTGTATCATAGCGACCAAAAAGATATCAGTCAATTTTCACCAGGTTCTATTTAAAGTCAAAATTAATTTGATTTGTTTCCAAAACGTTATCAGGAAAAATATTGATTTTTAAAAAAATACTGTGAAATGTGGGACGTATAGTTAGAAATACGATGCACTCCAAAAAGGATAAAGGATTTGTGCAGAGGACAGGAAACCAGATAGAACTGCCAGTGCATTCTGGCCTTTTTCCTTGCTTCTGCCATATAGAATGATTTAAGTAGACTTAATCTAAACGGCTATTTCTCGGGAACGGAGAAAAACAGGGAACCAGTATCTAGAACGAGACGAAGGGAGAAAACAGCGATGCTAAAAATAGAAGACCTGACTGTAGAGGTTGCTGGAAAAATTTTACTCCATGACGTGAACCTCGAAGTTGAAAAGGGGTACACAAACGTACTTTTCGGGCCGAACGGAGCCGGAAAGTCGGCTCTCATGAGGACGATTATGGGTTTTAGCGAGTACAGGGTTGTCAAAGGCAGAATACTGTTCAATGGAGAAGATATTACCTATCTTCCAGTAGATGAAAGAGCCCGTCGCGGGCTGGGCATTATGATGCAGCGTCCACCAGATATGACTGGGATTAAACTCGGGGACCTTATAAAAGTAACATCAAAAGGAAAAAAAGAACCTGAAGCCCTTGCAGAAAACCTTGATATGAAGCGTTTTCTGGACAGGGATGTAAACGTTGGTTTCTCAGGCGGTGAGATAAAACGCTCCGAACTTCTCCAGCTCGCAGCCCAGAACCCGAGTCTCTATCTTCTGGACGAGCCCGAGTCTGGAGTGGACCTCGTAAGCATTGAGCAGGTCGGAATGACAATAAAAGGACTGCTTGAAGAAGGCATAGAATGCCCTGGTGAGAGATGCAAAAAGGGGAAATCAGCTCTTATCATTACCCATACAGGCCAGGTCCTGGATTTTGTACAGGCAGATAGAGGGTATATTCTCTGCAATGGCACTGTTATGTGTTCGGGAAATCCCATGAAAATGCTGGAAGAGATAAAAAACAATGGGTACCAGGAGTGTATTTCATGCAAACTGATAAAGTGAGCCTTAAAAAAAGAGCCGAGAGCGCAATTGAGAAAAAAGCTGCTTTCGGAGAAGATTTTGAACTGGAAAAATATGAAGAAGGTTCCAGGGTCAGCAAACCTGTTGAAGACCTCCAGTCTCTTGACGAAGAAAGCAAAAGAACTTTGCTCCAGGTAGGGATAATCCCGAGCGAGGAAGGCAGATCAGGCAGCTTGTTTGTTCTGGATAATTCAGTCTCGCACTCTTCTCTGAATGATGAAAATGTAGAGCTTATGTCCACACACAAAGCCATGGAAAAATATGAGTGGCTTAAAGATTATTCCTGGAAACTAGTTCAGGTGGATGCTGACAAATATACCGCAAAAACCTATCTGGAAGACGCGGACGGCTACTTTATAAGGGTTCCTGCAGGAAAGAAATCTGCAATGCCTGTCCAGACCTGCCTTATGCTGGGAAGCAAAAAGTCTACCCAGACATTGCATAACATCGTAATTGTTGAGGAAGGAGCAAGCCTTGACATTATCACAGGCTGTACCTCCAAAAAAGGAGTTGAGGAAGGTCTGCACCTTGGGATTTCCGAGATGTACGTAAAGAAGGGCGCCACCCTGAATTTCACAATGATCCACAACTGGGCCGAACAGATAGGAGTCCGCCCGAGGACAGTTGTTCATGTGGAAGAAGGCGGGACCTACGTGAGCAATTATATTTCTTTAAAACCCGTGCGCTCAGTACAGACCTATCCTACTGTCAATCTTGAAGGAGAGGGTGCTGTAACAAGGCTCAATACCATAGCGATCGCACATGCGGGTTCTGAGCTTGACCTTGGAAGCAAAGCTGTTTTCAATGCCCCGGGTACGAGAGCCGAACTGATTTCAAGAACTATTACCATAGGCGGGAGAATAGTTGCACGCGGTGAGATGGTAGGCAATGCAAAGGGCGCAAAAGGACACCTTGAATGTAAAGGGCTTGTCCTTACTGATAAAGGCAGCCAGCTCGCAATTCCTATCCTTGAGGCAAATGTGGACGATATTGAGCTTACTCACGAAGCAGCTGTGGGAAAAATTGCCAAAGACCAGGTAGAGTATCTTATGGCAAGAGGACTTACAGAAGAAGAAGCAGTTGGAATGATAATAAGAGGTTTCCTGGACGTTGGGATAAGAGGGATCCCGGAAGAGCTGAAGAACGAAATAGAAAATACGATTGCTCAGACAGCTTTTGGGACCTAAGTCCGGGAAGACGGGGTACTCTTGAGTTTTCCCCGTCAAACTTATTTTGAAAAACAGGAAAAGAGGAACTGTAAAAACGAAACCAAATATATTGTGCAACGGGTATCCAGAAAAAGACAGTTTTTCGTATCAAACATAGTTTATTAACCTCTTTTTATTGACCCATTGTTAACAGGTCGGTTTTATCAGAAATGCAAACTTGTGCTCAGCTCTGCACTTTTCTCTCGGGTATTTCTCAGCCCACAATAAATATCAGCTCAAAGAATTGAATTCAAAAATACAGTACCTCTGTTTTCTGGCTGTAGTATGCAGTACTCGCCAGCACATAAATACTCCGGCCACTATAATACAGTACTGTAGAAAATAGGAGGTATTGGATAATAGATTTTGCCTGCAAGGAATTCAAAACAGAAGATGTAATCAAATGCGCTCTTAATCTTACAAAAGCGGACCTGAACGTTATGAAGTACTTCTTAAATGAACCCGACAAATGGGTTGACACAGATGTCCTATCGAAATCTCTGAATTTAGATATTTCGACAGTTCAGCGCTCCGTAAAAAAGCTTTACGAAAAAGAAATCCTCCAGAGGTCGCAGCAGAACCTTGACAGGGGGGGCTATGTCTTCATTTACAAAATCCACTCAAAAAACCAGATAAAAAATGTCATTTTAAAAATCGTCCAGTCCTGGGCAGACAGACTCGGGCAGGAGCTTGAAAAATGGGAAAACGGAGCTTAATCAAAATGCTCAAAATCACTCCTTACCTGGGAATCATTGTATTGACCGTTTGCATAGGTGGGCGGAAAAACTGGGCATAGAATACGGGTTTGAGACAAAACACTATTCCGAAGTCCTTGTCGAACGCCTGGACGTTCTGAAGCCCAAATTCAAAAAACCGCTCAATAAAGTAGTAGCCTGGCATGACTCATGCCACATCGGCCGGGCCGGAGGCAAGGTATATGAGCCCCCAAGAGAGCTTTTGAAAGCCATCCCTGGCCTCCATTTCAGGGAACTCGAACACAACCGGGAAAGAGCTCACTGCTGCGGTTCGGTGGTAAGCCTTATTGCCGAGCCTCCGGTCGCGTATAAACTTGGAGGCATGAGGCTTCAGGAAGCTGCAGACGTAAACGCGGACATCATTGCGGCTCTCTGCCCCTGCTGTACGGTCCAATTCCGTGTCGCAGCCGAGAAAAACAATATGGGCATCGAGTCCCAGGACCTTGGTGCCCTTGTAGCCAGAAGCCTCGGTTATGACATTCCTGATACGACAAACTACACCCTTCAGTCCTGGTTGCCCTTTGAGAAAATGATCGCACTCATGCAACCTGAAAACATGACCGACCTGATGGTTGAACTCCTTCCCCAGATGATGGCAACCATGCCAGCCCCACTTCAGACGATGATGAAGATGGTCAAGTATGTTCCCGGAATGGATTCCATGATGAAGCCCATGATGCCCATAATGATGCCGAGGCTTATGCCCACGGTCATGCCAAAAGTCATGCCTGATATGCTAAAAGCCGTAGAAAGAAGAGTCCCCATGCCGGACTATATGAAAGAACAGCTCCCGGACCTCATGCCAAAAGCTATGGATAACCTCATGCCAAACATGCTTCCCGAGATAATTCCATTGCTTACTCCACGCATGATTGACTACATAAAAACTCACTAATTCTTCGCATTAAATTTTGCGGAAAAGTCGAAGGGAAAATGGTGTTTCCTTCGACTTGATTTTTTAGAATATGTGGTATTTTTTCCTTTAAATCTAATTTTCAGCCCTATCTGTGTATTATTTATCATTTCTGAAAAAGCGAGTACAATCTCCATATTTAAGGAAAAAATCTAGAGAGATTATTATGCTCATAGTTTCAATAAATCAAACTTCTGATTTTTCGTTTTAAATATTTAAAGTCAAATAACCAGAGCTGCGATTCTAAATAAATATATAAAACTTGACTTTTGAATTGATTAACCAATCACGTATTTTTCACTAAATAATGGATTATTTTGGATCGAAGCACTACATTTTTGTTAGTCCTCCTGAGCTTAACTCACTATATAACTTCTAAAGTAGTCCTCTTGAGCGAGCGTAGCGAGCGAAAAGGACCTCGTGCTCCCGAAGCGAAACTCGGGTGGCGAAACTCGGGTGGCGAAACGCGGGTATTAAAAGAACCAGCCGGCCCTTTTTTAAAGATCAGGAACCTGAGATTTAGAGTAATTCTTATATAGAAGTGCTTGCATTAAGAATAGGAAATTACGCACAAAGGTAAGTGCTCAGTAATACAATTAATAAAAATTCATAATATTTCACATCATTTAAAAGGAGATTAAAGCTTGTCAGCACAACCGATCTTTATATTAAGGGAAGGCAGCAAGAGAACACACGGTTCCGATGCTCAGCACAACAACATCATGGCCGCAAAGGCAGTAGCTGAAGCAGTAAGGACTACTCTTGGGCCAAAGGGTATGGACAAGATGCTTGTAGACTCATTGGGAGACGTCGTCATTACAAACGACGGAGCAGCCATCCTCAAAGAAATGGACATCGAGCACCCTGGTGCAAAGATGATCGTAGAAGTCGCCAAGACTCAGGATGCCGAAGTAGGCGACGGGACAACTACCGCAGCCGTCCTCGCAGGAGAATTACTGAAAAAGGCAGAAGACCTGCTGGAAAGTGGCGTACACCCAACTGTTATCTCAAGCGGTTACAGGCTCGCAGCATCCAAGAGTGTAGATATCCTTGACACAGTCACCATCAGCGTATCTCCTGAAGATACCGAGACTCTTGAGAAGATTGCAGGCACAGCCATCACCGGAAAGGGTGCCGAATCACACAAGACTCACCTCTCCAAACTCTCAGTCCGCGCAATTAAGTCCGTTGTTGAGATAAAAGAAGACGGAAAGATCACTGTCGATATAGAGGATGTTAAGACCGAAAAGAGACCCGGCGGCAGCATCAAGGACTCTGAGATTGTTGAAGGTGTAATTGTCGATAAGGAACGCGTTCATCCCGCCATGCCGGAAGTTGTTAAAGACGCAAAGGTCCTTCTTTTAAGCGTACCAATCGAGCTTAAAAAGACCGAAACCAAAGCCGAAATAAAGATCACCTCCCCTGACCAGATACAGCTTTTCCTTGACCAGGAAGAAGCAATGCTCAGGGAAATTGTAGAAAAAGTGATTAAGACCGGCGCAAATGTAGTATTCTGCCAGAAGGGCATTGACGACCTTGCCCAGTACTACCTGACAAAGGCAGGCATTTTCGCAATGCGCAGGGTAAAGAAGAGCGACATGGACAAACTCTCCAGAGCTACAGGCGGAAGAATCATTACCAGCCTGGATGAAATAGAGGAATCCGACATCGGCTATGCAGGCCTTGTGGAAGAAAAGGACGTCACAGGTTCCAGAATGACCTTTGTTACAGCTTGCAAGGACAGCAAGACCACCTCAATCCTGCTCCGCGGCGGAACAGAGCATGTTGTAGACGGGCTTGAGAGAGCCCTTGAAGACGCTCTAAGGGTTGTCGGCGTTGCTCTCGAAGACCAGAAAATCGTTGTTGGCGGCGGCTCACCAGAAGTAGAACTGTCCCTCAGACTCAAAGAATATGCAGCAACCCTCAAAGGAAGGGAACAGCTTGCAGTAGTGAAGTTCGCCGAGTCCCTGGAAGTTATCCCACAAACCCTTGCAGAAAATGCAGGGCTCGACCCGATCGATACTCTTGTTGAAATGCGCTCTCAGCATGAGAAAGGAAACAAGATGGCCGGGTTGAATGTCTACACAGGCAAGATTGAGGATATGTTCGAAAATGATGTAGTAGAACCCCTCAGGATCAAGACCCAGGCAATCAATGCAGCAACTGAAGCTGCAATCATGATCCTCAGGATTGATGACGTGATCGCTTCAGCCGGTGTTGCAAAAGGAGGCCCGGGTGGAATGCCCGACGGCGAAATGCCTGAAGACATGATGTAAAGAAAATTAAAATCAAATTCAAACTAGACTGCAGGTCCCAGAAAAAACTCAAACTTTCCGGACCTCTCTTTTTTTATTTTTCTCCGCTATTGATTCTGGCAATGTTATGCCATTTCTTGTTTTAGTTTAAGCTACTTCTCGACCGAAGGGTGCTCTGATGGAAGTGGCGTGGAAATTGTTTCAACCTTGTTTTAGTGGAAACTACTTATCAATAGGGGTGATAAAAGATATCATCAGTAAGGCTTCGTGTTTCAATCCTTGTTTTGGTGGGAACTACTTCTCAACAGAGGTGGTTATCCTGGAGTATCTGGAGTATAAAGAGTTTCAATCCACTATTGGTTCATATTACCCCAAGATAAACAAAAAAGATATTGAAAATCAATAACTAGAGAAATGAAGGGTCATATGAACCTATCCTTGTTTTAGTGGAACCTACTTCTCAACGAGAAACATCTCCGCTTGCTCTTTACAGAGTAAGAGTTTCAATCCTTGTTTTAGTGGAACCTACTTCTCAACGGCTCTCCTGGCAGAGAAATTCGGAGAGGAATAAAAGTTTCAATCCTTGTTTTAGTGGAACCTACTTCTCAACTCTCTGGCGGAAGAAACGAAGTTGAAGGTAGTAACTGTTTCAATCCTTGTTTTAGTGGAACCTACTTCTCAACGGAAAGGCTGTTGGCTTTTCCTAAGCTTTATCCAGAGTTTCAATCCTTGTTTTAGTGGAAACTACTTCTCAACTTTTCTGGGATAGGACCCCTTCTTGGTAGCTTGAAATGTTTCAATCCTTGTTTTAGTGGAACCTACTTCTCAACCAATAAGAAAGGCTAACAAATATAGTACTTTTTGACGGTTTCAATCCCTGTTTTAGTGGAACCTACTTCTCAACCGCAATAATAGTCCTGGCAGCAAATGATGAAATTGCGTTTCAATCCTTGTTTTAGTGGAACCTACTTCTCAACCGGGGAGAATTTTAAAGGAAAGTCTGATTGAAATTGGGGTTTCAATCCTTGTTTTAGTGGAACCTACTTCTCAACGTTTTTGCGCAGGTGAGAGTATACGATTCTAGAGGTTTCAATCCTTGTTTTAGTGGAACCTACTTCTCAACAGGCACATCAACAGGGCGATATCCATATACACGACCGTTTCAATCCTTGTTTTAGTGGAACCTACTTCTCAACGAGAAAAATAGAGGACATTAAAGTACTTGCGGGTTTCAATCCTTGTTTTAGTGGAACCTACTTCTCAACTCTTTCTTAAAGAGCTTATTCTCTCCAAACAAAAAAAGGTTTCAATCCTTGTTTTAGTGGAACCTACTTCTCAACTATAAGGAGGTAGATTTATTTAAAAAGTGGGAGCTTCGTTTCAATCCTTGTTTTAGTGGAACCTACTTCTCAACGGGGGACATTTTCGGAGACTTTTTCCCCAAGGAGGGGGTTTCAATCCTTGTTTTAGTGGAACCTACTTCTCAACAAGAGATGAGGAAAAATTAAAAAGTTCCCTTTTTTCGTTTCAATCCTTGTTTTAGTGGAACCTACTTCTCAACAGGGTCGTTTTCCCTAAATTTTTTGTAACTAATTAAATAATTTCAGATTTGGAATCAATATCAAACGGCCTATTTGTTATTTGATTCATCTAATTTTTGAAATTTTCTGTATCTTTTTTTGTTAACAAAATTTGGCCATCGACAAATATCCAGTTAGTATATAAGGACGGATACTATTTAAACTTTTGCGTTCTCAACTACCCGGTAGTGAACATAAATTTTTTACATTGTACATAGTTGTACACTTTTGAAAAATCGTTTATACTGTATGGGGGGACAGCCACGTTTTTAATTATCATTAAAAGTTTCCAATGTCTTCCGATGTCGATTTCATTTTCATTGCATGACAAAAAAACAAAGCATTTTTTTAAGAAAATCACCAGATTATGATAAAAAACTGTCTATCGATCTTGTTTCTTCAAAAAGTTGGCCGTCAAATTGAGAAAAAGCGTGATTCTTTGGGAAAACGGTAGTCAAACTTCCAGAATTCGGTTTTTTCCGAGTTCTGTGCGAAAATAGTATTTATACCCAGTTTCTGCGGTAAATTTTCGCATATTCATAATTTTTCCTGCTGTCGATTTTCAATAAAACGTGGATTTTTTGGAGTTTAATGCAGGAGGGAAAGCAGCTATTATTATGCTGTATTAAGAGACCAAAAAACGATATAATTCAATTTTCAACAGGTTCCGTTAAGTGTTTAAATTAATTTAATATATTTCAAAAACAGTATCAAGAAAAATTATGGACCAATTTATATTTTTAATAAAACATAATGAGTAATCCAGATATTCCGCTGCATATTCTGAAAAATTGATATTTTTTAAGATAAGGTTTCTGCTAGATCCAGCTAGTTTTGACTCTTATGAAGCATTGGAAAATCGAATACTGTCGTTTTTCTCAAAAACTCCGAGAAAAAAAGAGAAAAAAACGTTTTTCTGAAAGATAGTGCCATTTTAAAGCAGGATATTAATTAAAGAGAGTTATCGGTTCCGGAAAAGATATACTTTAGATAAAACCCGGCATAGAGGCTAAGTTAGTTAAATTTTATCGGGCTTCGTAGCAGGAAATTTCCCTTGCATCTACAATCACGGGTTTTCCGATTTCATTTGAAATAACATTCTTTACCCTTGCCATGCACCTGCATTCAAGCTGAATGCGGGCTGACAGAGCCTCTCGTTCTTCAATATATAGCTCGTTTGAGCTGACAAAAGAGTGAACTGAGATCTGCTTTTGAACAACCCTTGCTATAAGTCCCTGAATCCCATCAGTCAGGTCCTGAAGGCTTGTAGAAGTCAGAAGAACACTATCTCCTGCATTGAGTTCCAATACTCCAAGGAAGTTCTGCGGATTTCGGATCTCAAGAGTCCTGAGGTCATGCTTTTTCAGGACCTCGATCACGGAGTCGGCAATTCCTGTTAACGCTATGTACTCCATGAGATCACCCGTACATTGGAAACTCCTTTTTGACTTCTCCTTTCCGCGCGCTAGCCTGAACATCTTCAGCAAGCTTCTGGAGCTCGACTTCTATGCGTTCAGCCTGTTCTATAAGCCTATCAGTGCTGACTGAAAGCCCATACAGCTCATTAAGGACAGTAATCACAGAAGATGCAACTCTTGGGTCCGGGTTCTGAGTTTTCGTAGCCCCAAGCAGGCTGATTGCAGGAATCCCACGCAGCAGGCATTCAGCCATTACGCTTCCAGAAATCCCGGAAATAGTCCCCATCTGGAAAATCTCGACCTTATCCCTGATCTTATCCAGCATTTCCGGCGTGGTAGCAGCTCCGAAAACCTTATGCTCTCCATCCATAATCGCAATCCCTGCAATAGAAGCAATCTCTCTGACATTGATAGACTCAGCCCAATCTACAAGAGCATTGCTCACATCATAAGAAACCGAGTGGCTGATAGGAATATCGGAAATAACTATAATGATGTTGTGCTCCACATTTTCATAGATCCGCACAGGCATGTTTATAAGCCCTTCATAAAGCACTGCAATTGAAGGAAAATACCTTGAATCAATGGAGCCTATGTACTCCATATTCAACTCTTCAATCATGTGCTGACTTGCAATATTTCCCACAAGCCCAATTCCGGGAAAACCTTCAATCAAAATAGGATTCTTTGACTGCACAGCTTTCGTAATAATCTTCACATCATTGTCATCATAGTCTGTAGTAGTTGACAAAAAACCACCTCATAAAATAAAACCCCTATGTGTATATCTGATCTAATCCCAAATAAACAAGTTTATCGCAAACCCTGGTCTGCACTGCGGTCTTAAAATGCATCAATAAAAAAATTGATGATTCGGGGATTTCGAATGCTATAACCCTCTTTTTAATAAAAAAGAATCCTTTTAATATATATCTTTTCTCACGAGAGAAAAAAATAATTCAGATCAGAAGCACTTATTCTAATTGCCATACCTTTTTCCACCCAGTGTTTGCTATTAAATAAAAAGCAAATATAAAGCGCGCTTGTGAAAAATAAAAAAGAAAGAGAAAAGAGTACCTTAGAAAAGGTTGAAAAAATAAAAGAGATGTCCATAAAAGCCGTAAACGTAAAAGCAGTTCAATAAGTTAAACAATAGAAATGGACATAAAAAGATAATAAACAATGAAAGAAGCTCACAAAAGAGAATTAAAATCAAAAACTGGAGGAAATAATTCATGGAAAAACCAATTCTTTATCTGGACAGCGTCGGGGAAGAAAACACGGAAGCTGTAATTGAGGCTGTAGCAAAAAGGGCAGCAGAACTTGGAATCTCTTATATTGTAGTTGCCAGTACCAGCGGGAGAACTGCCTTAAAAATGGCAGAGGCAGTAAAGGGCAGAAGCATAAAGGTAATTGGAGTAAGCCA
The DNA here is from genome assembly GCA_030054735.1 of Methanobacteriota archaeon. Classification (GTDB taxonomy): domain Archaea; phylum Halobacteriota; class Methanosarcinia; order Methanosarcinales; family Methanosarcinaceae; genus Methanosarcina. The sequence continues at coordinate 11,220 of JASGVX010000082.1, forward strand.
CCAGTACGGACAGAAAGAGAAAGGCGAATGGGAAGTAGAAGAGGAATACAAAAAGAGGCTCGAAGAGCTTGGAGCTGTAATTACTACCCAGTCTCACATGTTTTCCGGAATAGAGCGCTCTATCACAAAGAAGTTCGGAGGCTATTCAAGGACCGAAGTAATTGCAGACACCCTGCGTTCCCTTTTCGGAAAAGGCTTCAAGGTGGCTGTAGAGGTTGCCATAATGGCAGCAGATTCAGGCTATATCCCGGTCTCAAACGATACTGAGATTATAGCTATAGGGGGCACAAGGTTGGGCGCAGACGTAGCTCTTGTGCTGAGGCCGGCTCACAGTAATGACTTCTTCTCGCTCCAGGTAAGAGAAATCATTGCCATGCCGCGGGCAAAAGAGGATTAACCCTGAAAAGTAGATAAAAGGAAGGAAAAACAGGGAGAAAGGGCAGTTCTCCCACAATTTGTCACTTATCTTCAGTCCATCTACTTTCATGTCCATCTACTTTCAGTCCATCTACTTTCAGTCCATCTACTTTCATGGGATCAGAAGCACAGGGAGAAAAGAAAGGAGATATGGCTTTCTGCCTTATACGGCCTGCTGCCAGCCCCCAAAGATAAATATATCTAAGAGGCATCTATAAGCGCGGAATGTCAGCGATATTTGAAATTCTCGACAAAGATGCAGGCGGCAGGATAGGAAAACTCAGGACACTACACGGAGTAGTTGAGACCCCTGCAGTCATGCCTGTTATTAATCCGAATATCCAGCTTATTCCCCCTAAAGATATGAGGAGCTTCGGGGCAGAAATTCTGATCACCAATTCTTACATTATTTACCGTAAAGAAGAGCTGCGAAATGCCGCCCTTGAAAAAGGTCTTCACAGTCTCCTTGGCTTTGACGGGCCAATTATGACAGACTCGGGCTCTTTCCAGCTTTCAGTATACGGGTCAGTGGAAGTTACAAACGAGGAGATCCTCGGGTTCCAGGAAAAAATAGGAAGCGATATCATAGTCCCCCTTGATATCCCGACTCCTCCCGACGTCCAGTTCAGGAGGGCAGAAGAAGAGCTTGCAATCACAGTCGAGCGCCTTGAAGCTGCCCGTAAATTCATCAAGGGCAAACAGCTCCTTGCAGGCCCTGTCCAGGGATCGGTCTATCCCGAACTCAGGGAAAAGGCTGCATCCTACCTGAGGGATCTGAACTTTGAAGTTTATCCTCTGGGAGCAGTTGTGCCTTTGATGGAATCCTATCGTTATACAGAGCTCGTGGATGTGATTGCAGCATCCAAAAAAGGGCTTTCTCCGAGCTCACCTGTCCACCTCTTCGGAGCAGGGCACCCCATGATGTTTGCACTTGCAGTAGCTCTTGGTTGCGACCTTTTTGACTCTGCAGCTTATGCTCTCTATGCCAAGGACGGGCGTTATATTACTGCAAACGGGACATACCACTTAGAAAAACTGAATTACCTGCCCTGTTCCTGCCCTGTCTGTTCTAAATATACTGCCGATGAATTGAGAAAAGCTAAAAATAAAGAAGAGCTTCTCGGACAGCATAACCTGTATGTAACTTTTGCCGAAATCCGGCTTATCAAGCAGTCCATCAAGGACGGAAAACTTCTCGAGCTTGTTGAGCAGCGCTGCCGTGCCCATCCGAAACTCCTTGATGGGCTGAAAAGGCTCTATATTCACTCTTCATGGCTGGAACAGTTTGACCCAGCAACTAAAGGTACTTACTTCTACTGCGGGCCAGAATCAGCTTCCAGGCCTGAAGTTCTGCGTTTCGGCAAAAGGCTGGAAAGGTTCAACCTTGAAGGCTCGGCAATTATACGCACGGCTCCGGTTAAAGGGGAAAAGGAATATGACCGTGTACTGGCCTTTAAGGCTCCATTTGGAGCATTTCCCGTAGAAATGGAAGAGGTTTATCCCTTCAATGCAGAGGTCCCGAAGTTTCCGGACTACGAAGCTCTCAGCACAGCCCTTTCAAACACGATTAAATTGATGGACCTGAACCCTGGGGCAGAATTTACCTTTATCTGCGAAAAAGAGTTTGAACATCCCTTGATTGAAGAAATAGGGAAAAAAGCAAAGCTTGTATACAGGGAAGACTGGAGAAAGGAATAAGCAGGCTGAAAGCCAGAATCTAAAAGGGAACAGATTTTCCCTGGGTTCCCTGACAATTTGAAGGGCAATTAGATCAGAGAGCACATCTCTAACAGCTCTTCATACATCTCTAACAGCTCTTCATATATGTCAAATCTTCAAATCTCACGCACTGGCAGAATACTACAGTAAAAAAGAAAAAGGAAACTTTTTTGAAATGCGAAAGTTAATAGGACTATTTGCAAACAAGCTCTTTAAGCGAAAAATTCCAAAATATGGAATTCCGGATACAGAAAAACCCCATAGAAATTGAAAATTCACAGGTGAAACGATTGTCCCTTACAGCAAGAATCGGGGATCTCAGCCCCTACCTCCGGCTGCTGAGGCCCGAACTCTACTACATGGACCTAACTCTCCCGGCCTCAAGTGCAATTCTCGCTTCCTACCTGGCAAGCGGAGGGCTCCCCGAACTTTTCCCCTTCCTGATTGCCGTAATCGGAGGCTTTGCGGCCATAACCAGTTCATACGTTTTCAATGACTGCTGTGATATTGATATTGATAAGATCAATCTTCCAGGCAGACCTCTCCCTTCCTCAAGAGTTTCGAAAAACTCGGCACTTTTATATGCCGGTTTTCTTTTGCTGCTTGCAGCTGCTGCAGCTGCGTACCTGAACCCGGAATCTCTTGTAGTCCTGTTCATCGCGGTTGCGACCATAACAATTTACTCGATCTTTGCAAAAAGGAACACCTTTCTCAGTTTTGTTCCAGTGGGCATATCCTATGGCCTGGTACCTATAGGAGTCTGGCTCGCTTTTGACCCCGCAGGGATTTTGAAAGGCAGTGATGGGGTAATACTTCCTCTTCCTGCAATATGTTTCGGGCTCATGATGTGCGTAAGTGACTGGGCTTTTACACTTGGAGGTGTTTCCAGGGACGTGGAAGGAGACAGGATAAAAGGAGCCCCTACAATGCCAGTAACCTTCGGAATCCCCTTTACCGCCAGGTTTGTAACGTTCTGGTGGATTGTCGGAGTTATTGCTTCGCTTATCATAGGCTGGTCAGCCCATCTTGGCCCTGTGTTTTTTGCAGGAGCTCTTTCTTCAGGCCTCTGGATGCTTGCCCAGTGCTTTGACTTTATCAGACACCCCACTCCTGAGAGGGGCGGCGCACTTTTCCTCAACGGTTCAAACTACAGGGCAATAATGTTCGGGTCAATGATCCTGGATGTTGTGCTCTGCATATATTTACGATCTTATACCTCCATTCTCTGGTAAAAAAAGGATAGGAAAAAATGGATGCGGACATTATTGTAATTGGGTCATCTCCTGCAGGGCTTATGGCTGCCAGAAATGCCTGTGAGAAAGGGGCAGATGTACTTTTGCTCGAAAAAAAAGAAGAGGTAGGGAATCCACCACACCCTGCAAATTCTTTTTTTAAGGGGATGCTTGACAGGTGCGGAGAAAAGGCAGACCCGTCTTATGTGCTGCACTACCTCAAAGGAATGAAGATCATCTCTCCTGAAGGGCGCGAAGTAATAGTGGAAGCCCCAGGCTATTCTATTGATAAAACAAAGTTTGACCGGTTCTATGCAGATAAAGTAATGAAAACCGGGGTTGACCTCAGGACTGGAATAGAAGCAAAGGATATCTGGAAAGAAGGGGAAAAATTTGCGGTCAGCACTTCGGCCGGGAGGTTCAGGTCGAAGCTTGTAATTATATCCGACGGCATCAATTCGAAGATTGCTTCTCTTCTGGGTTTAAAAACAATGAAGCACCCTGAAGATATCGCCTGGGGGACCGAGCTGGATATCAGGGCGCCCGGACTGGGTAAACCTGAAATGTTTGAGTATTATATAGGGAACCATGCACCAGGCTGGAAGACTACATATGCGCCAAGAGGAGGAGATAATGCAGCTATCGGGGCTTATGTGCGCAGGTGCGGGAAGGATATAACTCCCTACCTGTATGCCTGGGTAGAGCGTTTCAAAAATCTAAAAGGGCTCGAAGAAATAGAGCTTGTAAGAAAACTTTCCGGGGGAGACCCTATCGTAAGCATACCCGGAGAGTACATAACTGATGGTATAATGGTAGTCGGAGGAGCTGCCGGCCAGTCCGGAATAGGGTATGCAATGAGGGCAGGCCAGATATGTGGGGACGTGGCAGCAGATGCTGTAAAGAAAGGGGATGTCTCAAAAACTGCCCTTTCAGAATACCGGAAAAACTGGGAAAAGGAGTTCAAGGTAGAGCACTACGTGGGCCGTATGGGGCTTGAGACCTTAAGGAAGATGACGGATAAGGAAATCGATGAAATGGCAAGGGTTTTTGAAAACGAAGACCTCTCATTTATCCACGGTAGCGCTTTCGAACAGGCTATGCAGGTTTTCGCATTCATGTTGAAGAAGAAACCTTCAGCCATGCTGAAGTACAGGGCACTCCTGAGAAACAAATAAACAGAAAGTAAAAAATCAGCAGAAAGAAATCAGCAGAAAGCCAGATGCAGTGAAAATATGCAGTACGAGTTTTATAAAAACCCACTTTTCAGGGTTTATGCCGAAATTGAAAATGGGTGCTTGGCGATGAAAACCAGTGGGGCAGCATCCCCACTGTTGAAAAAGCTCCTGAAGGCAAATATCTCAATCTTTGATGGTGAGAAGCCTGTAAACGTAGAGGCTGACCGTCTGATATATTCTACCTGGATGCCACCGATTCCGAGTACCGGGTTTGACCGTCTTGTAAAAAGCCAGCTTTCTTCAATGCTCGGAAAAAACATTCCAGACCAGGTAACGATATCAATTACCGAAGACTGTCCTAACAACTGCATCCACTGTGCCCTCCCTGATACAAAGAACAGGGTAAAGCTTGTACCTGAAGTGGTTAAAGGCGTAATCGATCAAGTTCTCGAAATGGGCACGACTTTTATCATCTTTGACGGGGGAGAACCCCTGACATATCCCGGCCTGGAAGCACTGATAAGTTATGTTGACTCTGAAAAAGCCATTACAGGCATGTTCACATCAGGGGTAGGGCTAACAAAAGAACGCGCGCAGAGCCTTAAAGCTGCAGGGCTGTACTCCCTTACAGTCAGTTTTGACAGCGCATACGAAGAAAAGCACGATTATGTAAGGGGCAGGAAAGGGGTATTTAAAAGCGCGCTTGAGGCTGTTAAAAACGGACTTGCTGCTGGCCTGTTTGTAAATATATATGTGGTTCTCTCAAGGGACAATGTCAATGAACTTGATGAACTCTATGCCCTTGCAGTAGAGCTCGGAGCCCATGAACTCTCATTTTATGAAATAGTACCTACAGGCAGGTGGATGGACCATGCCTCTGATATAATGACTCCTAAAGACATGAGAAAATTTGATAATTTTGTTGCTCAAGCACGCGAAAAAAAAGGTCCAAGAATTTTTCCGATTCCACAGGTTATGAGGACAACAGGCTGTATGGCAGGCAGGAAATGGCTGCATATCACGCCTGAAGGGAACATCCTGCCCTGCGCCTGTATCCCTATCCTTTATGGGAATGTCCACAAAGACAGGGTAAAGGATGTCTGGAAAAAAATCCGAAATGACCCCGCGTATAATGCAAAATGCTGTCTTATGAGGAACCCGGAGTTCAGGGAAAAATATCTGAAGCTTTCAGAGTGAGCTCCGGTATTTTAAAGTAAATTGGACTTCGGTTTTTAAATAAGATTCAGATTATTGAAGCAGGCAGGCCAGATTCAGAATAACAAATAGAACAACTCTTTTTTCTACGTGGGGTGTGTGGCTTGAGCTTGCCTGCGCAGGTGATGAATCAAAAGCGCTAGCTGCGCGAAAGTTAACTAAGAGAAAAAAACAGCAGATACCAGTACTGCTCTGATAATAAAAAAATGAGTGCAGGAAAGATTTGAAACCTTTTCCTGCAATTGAATTAAAAATTCCAGCGAATCTATTTTGTGAGATTGATTAGACTAAACCAGACCTCTGAAGAGTCATCAGGTCTTCAGTAGTGAGCTTTGCTCCGCCCTTAAACTTCTCGAAGATGGACTTGGCATCTTTCTGGAGTTCAGACTTGATAATGCGGGACTTTCCGTCTTTGTCTTTCTTCTTAAGCTTGAAGATTTCTTTGTCAAGATCCCTGATTTCCTTCTGGGCGCTGATGAAAGCCTTGTGCTGTTCGTCTGCTGCTTCCTGGGCTTTTACAAATTCCCTGTGTGCAATGTCTGACTCTGCTCTGGCCCTGTCAGCTTCCTTGAAGGCTGAAATCATCTTCTCGTGGTATTCCTGTGCCTGCCTGGCATACTCGGCAAGCTCGTTGTGGAACACAGAAGCTTCGTCCCTGATATTCTGAGCTTCGTCCAGGATATTTTTCAGTTCCTGGTTGCTTTCAAGCTGTACTTTTTTAACCTGGTACTGTTTCTGAAGCTGCATGATCTTACCAACGAGTTCTCTTTCTTTGCTGGTGCTCAGGACTTCAGTCTGCTGGGTGAATTCTAGGCGGTCTATATCTTTTCTTAAAGCTTTAATTGAGGGCCCGCCAAGATTGTTCTGCTTCCTGATAGAGTCTGCCTTTGAAAACAGTTCATTTGCCCTGGAGTTTGTCTCATCGCGCTTATTCTTGTATTCGCTGACCTTTTCGTTAATCTCGTCCCTGAGAACTTTTAATTCCTGGGCTTCGTTGATAAGGTCCTTCGTCTTTTTGTTGAGTTCGTTGCGCTTTGCGGCGAGAGTGCTGGCTTCAGCGTTTAAAGTATTTCTTTTTTCTTTGGCTTCTTCAGATATTTCCTTCAAATCTGTTCTTTTTTTCTGCAATTTCTTTAGCATCTCTTATTGTACCTCCCGGTCCAGCAAAAGAGCTGGCATTTTAGTAGTGTTCGATGTCGACATGCTGTGCCTGATTACAACATTGATAAGAAAGAGATTCAAGAACAGGATTACGGTTCTTAGATTTTTTACTGTTATGACCACGTCCGCATATTCCCTAAGGATGGGCTCTGGATTAAAAGCTATAGCAAAACCTGCTATCTCAAAAATACATGCATCCTTTGCGCCGTCCCCAACAAGCAAACATTGATCGGGCCTGACGTTGTAGAGCCGTACCAGTTCCTTGAACACTTTTGCTTTGGAATCGCTTTGTGTGACAGGGCAGACAACTTCTCCTGTGAGATAGCCGTCTTCCACAAGCAGTTTCTTAGAAACGACGAAATCGATACCAGGTGTTTTACCTATCCTCGTAGCGGCGGTGATAAATCCAGCGGAAATCATAGCAGTTCTATAACCCCAACTTTTAACATAGAGGACAAGTTCAGCTGCTTCCGGCATAAGATTAATCTGATCTACAGCATCAAGGGCAGTTTCTGGGGAGAGTCCCTCAAGAAGTCTGACCCTTTCTGCAAGCGCTTGCTCGAAATCGAGGTATCCATGCGTCGCCCTCTTCGTAATCTCTCCTACTTTGCTTACAAGATCTGCAGCCCTGGCGAGCTCATCGATGGTCTCAGCGTCTTTAAAGGTGCTATCCATGTCAAAAACAATGAGTTTGTTTTCAGCAGAATCGTGTATAGGACAGTTCACTTAATCAAAACCTGGACCTGAATGTATATAGATGTGCTGGGATAAATCCCGGAAAAGGGCATGCTGCCAAAGTACCTTATTCAGAGGTACCCCCACAGCCTGTTGTAATATATATGCTCTAACACTAAAATATATGCCCTGACTCTAAAAGCCCACCAACGGATAAGTTTTTCAAATTATAATGCGGGTTTCGCGAAAATAAGACCACAAAACAACAGCATTAATGTCAACGTTTTGGATGACATTAATCACATCCTTTTTAAGCCTTTCGGAGGAAACACGTAATGTATCAATTAATGATTATAAATAGGGCATATATATAAAAATAACGGTTATATGGGAGGGTGGTCGCCAAAAGGATTATAAACCCTTTAGGAATTCCACTATTGAAGAAAAAGGTCAACACAGGATTTTGAAAAAAATGGTCAACATAGGCTTTATAAAAATGGGCAACCTGGGAATGAGCCAGGTTATCGATCTTATCCTGGATGAAATTGCAGCGCGACAAGGGATCACGGTAAGAGTATTCGGCACAGGTGCTAAAATGAGCCCCGCCGAAGCCGCAGCCACTGAAAGCTTTAAGCAGTGGAACGCTGACTTCATGGTAATTATCAGTCCGAATGCAGCGGCTCCAGGTCCTGCCGCAGCCCGTGAAATCTGGAAAGATGTACCCTGCATTGCAGTTTCAGATGGTCCTACAAGGAAGGAAGCTCGTGAGGCTTTGGAGCAGGATGGTTTCGGATATATTATCCTCCCGTCAGATCCCCTTATCGGAGCAAAGAGGGAGTTCCTTGACCCTGTCGAGATGGCATCCTTTAACTCCGACGCTATGAAAGTGCTTTCCGCCTGTGGTGTTGTAAGGCTTATCCAGGAAGAGCTCGACAAAGTAGCAGAACAGGTCGCAGCTGGGAAGTCAGGAAAGAACCTGGAACTCCCCCACATTTTCGCAAAACCAGAGATATGTGTTGAACATGCGGGTTTTGCAAACCCTTATGCAAAAGCAAAAGCTCTTGCTGCCCTTCACATGGCTGAGAAAGTTGCACAGGTTAACTTCCCTGCTTGCTTCCTGTTAAAGGAAATCGACCAGATCTGCCTCGCCGCCGCAGCCGGGCATGAGATCATGGAAGCTGCAGCACAACTCGCAAGTCAGGCAAGAGAAATCGAAAAATCCAATGACACAGTTTTCAGGCAGCCACACGCAAAGAACGGAACTCTGCTGAAAAAAGTCAAATTATACGAAAAGCCAGAGTAAACCCTGCATTCCACAGTATTTTTTCAAAAATATTTTTTTGCTTGATAGCGTTTTTGAAATAAATCAGATCAATTTGGGCTTTTAGTGGAACCTGGCAAAAATTGAATTATATCGTTTTTGATCTCTATAATACGACATATAGTTACTTTACCTCCTGCATAAAAGTCCAATAAACACATTTTATTGAAAATCGGTAGCATGAATAATTGTAATTATACGAAAATTTACTGCGGAAAGTGTGGTAAATGCTGGAAAAATATTTCCAACTCTGAAAATTACTCTGGATTTCATTAAGGACCGGAGGAGGAAAAATATCCCGTGCAAGCCTTGAAAAAAGGTGCGGGACTAAATCCTCCAGCAAAAATAAAATTATCTGAGCCTTTGCCAATTTGTCTATTAATGCTTTAACCTAAGTTTGACAGTACCCACTAATTGGTACTGATATTCTCCTTCTTTTTTGTCCCAACTGGACTTGACAAATCTTTAAAATTTATAAAAATTTGTTATATATGCTATATAATTCCATTTAAATTTGCTACAATCAAGCTGTTGGAGAGATCAAAATGGGGCCCATGAAAAATATAAAAAAGAAGTATAAATTAATAGTCCTCATGTTCGATGCAAAAAAGTCTGCAGGCTCCCGAGGCAAATCTAGATTCATTCAGGACTTACGCAGTTGAACTAAAAATCATAAGCGGAAAAGACTTAACTGTATAAATCAGACTAATGTTGACGAGTCTGTATGTGCCTGATTTTATTCCCCAACTGCGTAAGTTCTATCATTTTTAATCTATAAATTAGTCTGCTTGAGCGAAGCGAAACAGACCTCGTGCTCCCGAAGCGAAACTCGGGAAGCGAAACTCGGGAAGCGAAACTCGGGCGAGAATAAAGTTTATCTTCTTATAAGCAAATAAGTCCCATATGCAGAAACGTGCAGAGATCAAAGTATATGGTCGAGTCCAAAAAGCAGGTTTTAGAGACTTTATTGATGAAATCGCTTTTAATCTGAACCTCAATGGATTCGTTAAAAACCTTGATGATGGGGCAGTGCAGGTTGTCTGTGAGGGAGATGAAACCGCTATTAGCGATTTGCTCAAAAAAATAAACGTCACTCAATATCCTATCCGGGTAGAAAATATTGATGTGACCTACAAAAAGCCAACTGGTAAATATAAAACATTTGAGATTATAAGAGACGAGGATCTGACCACAGCAACTTATGAGAGAATGGATGTAGCTGCGCGGTATATCCGAGAAATGAATTCAAACTTATGCCAGAAGATGGATTCAATCGGCGGGAAAATTGATATCCTCGGTGGAAAAATGGACTCCCTGGGGGGGAAAATGGATTTACTCGGCGGAAAGATCGACGTACTGGGAGGAAAGATTGATTCTCTTGGTGAGAAGATTGAGGTGTTTGGCGGAAAAGTAGATTCCTTCGGCGGGAAAATTGATTCTCTGGGCAATAAGATCGATCTCGCCAGAGTAGAAATCACATCTGAAATCCGCATCAGCCGTGAAAGTCTCAGATCTCATCTTGATAACAGGATTTCAACCATAGAACGCGAATTAGCCTTTATTAAATCAAAAGTTATTTCCTGAATAAAGTTGAGCAAAATCAATGTCAATTCCCTGACACTAAAGTATATATCATCGCTCTGGCCGCCAGCCGTTTGGCTCTTTGCTTTTTTCCTGCCTGTGCAGTGCTGGTCAAGGAAGCAAAAGTGCAGGTACAGGTGAAGATAGGCTTTCGGGTCGTTCCTTCTGTCTCAAACGAATAAGCTGGCAAGGGAAGTTTCTTTGCCTGACAATACTCCTGCAGGGCAAAAATCGGGTCTTTTGACATGTTAATCGTCACTTCTTCCACTGGCCTGGCCGCCATGGTCTTCAGGTCCGGAGCGGGTAAGCCCAGAATGGCCGCTAGCAGGCCAACACATGCACGCTGCATAGCGCCTTTTTTTGTCATGTCCTCGTATGCATCGGATTTGTACTCTCTATTACCGACTTTGGTGGCGCTCAGGGCGCTGAATAATGGCAGGTTGTCGCGGGCTCTTTCGGTCACTTCGTATACAGGCATCTGCCAGCCCAGTATATGTTGCGCGATGTCGAAGATCGAAACTGCTTTTTGAGGTGCAGTTGCCATTTCCTCCAGCAATTCTCTTTTAAGCTCAGACCATCTTTCCCCATCAGGGGCCTGCAGGAGTACCAGCCCTGCGCAGATAATCGGCAGCTTCCCAAGGCGTTTCCGGAATGCATCGCAGTATGCATCTGGGCAGTCCTCACCTTTGCGGATCAGAAATTTTGTGATACGCTCAAAATCTGTATCACTCGCATCCTCTATCCGGTTTCCCAGAATATCTGATTCAGCTTTTTTATACGCCTTTTCCTTCATATACTCACTTTTAGCCCTATCATTTTCGAGGTGCTTCAGGTTGATGTGGGATGCAATTGCCTGAATTTCCTCTTTAGAATATGGCACAGGCTCATTCTGGACGTATGCCCTGATCTGCTGGTGGTTCACGAGATCAGCGTACCTTCGGATTGGCGAGGTGAAGTGGGTATAGGCTCCAACGTTCAGTCCGAAATGTCCCAGAATGACAGGGCCATATTCCGCTCTGTTGAACATCATGTACGTGGTATTCCTGACGGTAGCTATATTTGCCTCAGGGATTACAGCTGTGCTTTCAAGAAGTTTTAGCAAATCTCCCCTCTCAGGGGCGGCGCTTCGGGCCGTATGGTTACGGAAAAGGATAGGAATGTCATTTTTGACCGAGTACTCTGCCACGGCTATATTTGCGAGAATCATCAACTCCTGGATGATAACGTAGCCTATGGTTTCTTCCCTGTGTTTCAGTTGTCTCAGCGATCCTTCTTCATCAGTCACCAACCCCCTACCCACATCATAGAACACCAGAGCTCCACGCTTGCGGCGCTTCATTAATAGGTCGTTTGCGAGCTGGCTTGCAAGCCTGATGAGAACGTGCTGTGTATGCTTCCTATTAGAGAGAATGCTGGGGATGTCTGAGTAGGAGAGCCTGGCTTCGCTGGTCATCACAGTCCACAAAATACTTGTTTTAAGGATTGACAGATCCGTGCCAAGGACGATATCCACGGCCAGGACATACTTTGAGTCTCCCGGCCACAGAGAAAGCTTCTCGTCTGCGAGCCGACGTGGCAACATCGGGCTGTTACCATTTGCATAATACCTTGTCTCAACTCGGGACATTGCAAGTCTATCAAGCTCTGAACGCGTTGAAACTACCTTTGCAACATCTGCGATCATGACCACGACGTGCCAGCCACCGTTTTCTGTGATTTCCACCCAGATTGCGTCATCCATATCACAGGTTGTCACGTCATCGATTGTAATGCCTCTTAGCATCTCCGGCATAATACCACTTAGGTGTAAAATTTCTTATGCTTTTATTATATGTATATCGGTCAGTAATAAATCATAAAAAATACCCTTTTTTCTAAGTCATTATCTCTTCCATGCTGTTGTGTAAAAAGAAGAAATGCTAAACCATCATGATAAATTATTTCAGATCAAGGAGCATGATCCATTAAATTAAGGATTGAAAATATTTGCTGCTGCAGCCTTAATTTCACAACAAACGAAGTCATTAATTTACTTTAGGATTTTTTTTCGTTTTATTAAATCATGAGCTTTTCACTTTTACTTGTTTTATTTAGCTTCTTTTTTAATTATGCATTCTATCAAATGCGAATATTTATATATATTGATGTATTTCTAGTACTAAGTAAAATCAAGTTTACTTGATTTACTTGTAAAACGGAATTTTCCTCCGAAATGTACAGAGCTGATTCCAAAAATCAAAAATTACTTCTTTGAACCTCGATTTGAAATAATCAATCGAGATTCTTTTCAGGAAAGTAGTTCTGAAACCCTTATGGATGCAGGAATAAATTGGTTTCTGGATATGCTCACAATCATTAAAAAGTAGTTTGCCATTTTAAACCTCCCTAAATCTGCAGTTTTTCAGGAGTAGTTTGCCATTTTACACTCCTGATATCTGCAGTTTTTCGGGATCACTCTATTCAGGAGCAAGATCTAACAAAACAGGGAGTGAAACAATTACTGAGGGAGATCCTTGCGTTGCAAGCCCAGATACATTACAACCGGAGGGCTACTCTTTTAAACAAATCACTGTCTTTCATTTTTATAGATATAACAATTTTATGAAAAACCTATATATACACAACCAAAAAACCAAATAAATAATTTAATTATATAGTTAGGAGGAAAAAAATGAGGAAGAATCTAAAATTCTTAAGTTTGCTTCTGTTTTGTATTTTACTCTTTAGTTTATCTGGTTGTGCTGAGAAGATTAATACTACAAATACCGACAATTTGGAAAAAAACAAAGAGATTGAAGAAACTATAACTTTAGTAGACTCCGTTGGAAGAAAAGTTACAATGAAACATCCTGTAGAAAAGGCCGTTGTTGTAGATAGATACAACAATGAAATGATAAGGGCTTGCGGTGCTATAGATAAAGTTGTTGCCGTCGATATGAATACCGCTCAGGATAGAAATTATTGGAGTATCTTTGATACAGATAATGTTGTCGGAAAAGGGTGTACGGAATACGATTATGAAAAGGTTATAGAACAAGCCCCTGATATTTTTATAATAAGTGATATCAGCCCATATGAAGAAACCGAAGCGAAACTGGAGCCGTTCGACATACCTGTATATGCTTTGATAGCGTATGTACCGTCTCAATTTGAAGAAAATGTCAAAAATACGGGCAAAATATTCGGTGTAGAAGAAGGTGCTCAGGAGTTTTTTGAATATTTTGACAGTAAACTGAGATATATAAAAGAAAATTTAGAGGGTGTAGAAAAAAAATCGGTTTATTTTGAGACAACTACGGCCTATAAAACGACTTTTCCGGGTAGCGGATACCACGAAATTATAGAATATGCCGGAGGAGAGAATATCTTTGCTTCAGATTACAAAAGTTTTTCAAGTGCCGATATTGACCCTGAAATGGTTATAGATAGGAATCCCGATGTGATCGTGAAGCTGATTACTGCAGATCAGGCTATCTCGGGTAGCGGTATATATCAGCCGCCAACTAAGGAAGATTTTCAGAAAGCATATCAAGAAATAATTTCCAGACCGGGCTGGGACAGTATCAATGCTGTTAAAAATAACGAGATATATTTTATGAGTCAATTTGGCCAGGGTGGAGCTTGTAAATTGGTCGGAACTATATACCTGTCAGAATGGATGTACCCTGAAATATTGACAGAATTAAATCCCGAAGAGGTTTTTAAGGATTGGATGGAAAAATTTCAGAAGTTTGAGTATATAGACGGTCATTTCTTTAGTGGCGAGGAACTAAAATAAATGACATCTGATAAATTAATACAGACTTACGATAATATAAGAAGAAGAAAATTTTTTATCGGGCTATTCATTTTCATACTTCTGTTTATCTCCATTGTAGTTTGTACATCAATGGGCGTTACCGACTCTTCCATTAAAACAGTTCTAAAAACAATATTAAATGCTTTAAGCGGAAAAGAACTTGATAACAATGTCGAAAAAGTAATCCTGAATTTAAGATTGCCAAGGACAATCCTTGGAGTTGTGGCAGGTTTTGGACTTTCCGTCTCCGGAGGTGTAATGCAGGGTATTACAAGAAACCAGCTTGTGAGTCCTTTTACTGTTGGAATTTCAAGTGCTTGTGCATTCGGTGCTTCTCTGAGTATTGTCTACGGCATAGGTTTTTTAGGTGGAAGTCAAATAGGCACAGTTATAAATGCATTTTTATTTGCAATTATCTGTGCAGGACTTGTTTTTACAATTGCATTAAGAATCGGTCTAAGTCCATCTTCTATAGTTCTTACAGGAATAGCTATGAATTATCTTTTTCAAGCTATGTCAACAGCTGTTCAATTTACTGCTGATGATGCAAAGCTTTCTCAGGTAGTTGCATGGACTTTCGGCTCAGTAAACGGTGCTGCATGGGACGAGGTCAGGATAAGTTTGTCTCTTACTGCAATATCATTCTTCCTGATGATAACTCAAAGTAAATCTCTCACCGTAATTTCCACTATGGATGACGACATCTCCTCTACAATGGGAATAAATCCGAAATCTGTAAGAATAATATGTAGCGTTTTGTCTGCAATTGTGACTGCATCTATAATTTCTTTTACTGGGGTAATAGGGTTTGTAGGTTTGGCAGCTCCACATATCGCAAGGACTATTTCCGACAACGATTACAGTTATTTCTTACCTATTGCGGGCATGATAGGCTCTTTGCTCGTTCTAATAGCGGATACAATAGGTAGGACATTGTTCTCACCGATTATGATACCCGTAGGGATTGTGATATCTTTTATAGGTGTGCCTATATTCGTTCATCAGGTTATATTGAATAATAAAGGTTAAATTGGAGGAAAAAAAATGCAATTAAAAAGAAAAGAATTTTTATTAATATTTATACTATGTATAAGTGTTATATTTGCATCCTGTGCTAATAAAAACGAAAAAGTTGAATACACTTCAAATGAAGAACAAATCCAACAAGATGTAAAAGAAATAGTATTAATTGACAATGCAGGTAGAGAAGTAACTCTTCCTTATCCTGTTGAAAAAGCTATAGTTGTAAGCAGATACGACGCAGAGCTTGTCAGAGCATGTGGCGCTATAGATAAAGTAATTGCTGTAGATATGAATACTGCACAAGATAGAGAATATTGGGGAATGTTTGACCCTGAAGAAACCGTAGGTAAAGGTCAAACAGAACTGAACTATGAAAAAATAATAGAACTAAATCCTCAGGTTCTGATTTTGCCTGATAACGGTAATTATGAGGAAGCAGAAAAAACTTTAGAGGAATTCGGCATAAAAGTTTTCGTTATTTCAGGGTATGACACAGCTGATTTTGAAAATCAGGTTAAAAATATAGGAAAGATGTTTGCTGTAGAAGAAGAAGCTGACAAATTTTATAATTATTTTAACGATATGCTTACGTACGTAAAAGATAATGTAAAAGATGCTGATAAAAAAACTATTTATTTAGAAACTACAGGAAGTCTAAGCACTACACTACCGGGAGATTATTTTTACAATATGATTGAGTTTGCAGGAGGCGAAAATATTTTTTCTACAGGATATAAAAATATAAATAAAAATGAAGTAGACCCCGAGATAGTCATAGAAAGAAATCCCGATATAATTGTAAAACTAGTTACACCTTCAAAAGCACTGTCAGGGACAGGTCTTTATGAACCTCCTACAAAAGATGAATTTCTTGAAAAATATGAAGAAATAATAAATAGACCGGGCTGGGACGATATCACCGCTGTTAAGAATAATGATATATACTTTATGACTCAGTTCAGCCACGGTGGTGCCTGTAAATTAGTAGGTACTTCTTATGTTGCTGAAGCATTATACGGAGATATCTTGCCGAATTTAGATTCAAAAGAAGTATTTAGAGCTTGGATGGAAGATTTTCAAGGGTTTAAATATATAGAGGGACATTTTTATACCGCAGAGGAATTAACTAATGCTTGAAGTAAAAGAAATTTCCTTTTCTTATGGAGATAGAAAAATAATTGAGGATATTTCTTTTATTGCTAATAACGGTGAAATTATAGGTCTTTTAGGACAAAACGGTAGTGGAAAATCTACTCTTTTCAAAAATATATTAGTTTTATTAAAAAGTAGAACCGGCTACTCTAAAGTTGACGGAAAAAAACTGTCCGAACTGACTCCATCTGAAAGATCTAAAATAATCGCTTATGTTCCTCAGTTTATGGGCCTTGTATTTCCCATTACGGTTTTCGATTTTATACTTATAGGAGCAAAAATCAGTTCTTATGGTAAAAATTCCGAAGAAGCTAAGAAAAAGACTTCGGAGATTATAAAACTCTTTGAGTTGGAAGATTTGGCTTTCAAAGACATGAGAAAAATGAGCGGCGGAGAGAGGCAAAGAACCTATATAGCAAGAGCCTTTGCCCAAAATCCTAAAGTTATTATTTTAGACGAACCTACAAGCAACCTGGATTTTAAATATACTAATATGATTATGAATCTTTTGAAAAATATAGCAAGAAAAGGAAAAATTACTATTTTGATTGCAATTCACGATCTAAATGTTGCTTCAAGATATTGCGACAGTTTTGTTGTACTTAAGGACGGAGAAATTCTGATAGACGGAAAAGCTGAAGAGGTGTATCAAAAAAATATAATAGAAAAAACTTATGGAGTACCAGCAGATATATTAGATTACAAAGAGCAAAAAATAGTGGTTTTTGTGTAAAAATATAGCAAACAGGCTGTCTTAAAACTCAAAGCATTTCTACAATTGGATAATGAGATACATTAACTTTAAAAATAAGCCCACTTAAAATAGAGAAATTCAGGCATAAATTAACCTTATAGTAGAAAAAATTGACACA
>JASGVX010000083.1 GCA_030054735.1 Methanobacteriota archaeon
AAATTTTCAATGAGAAGAGGTTTGAGCTCTGCCATCATATTATGCAAAATCATTGAATTTCCATAGTCGGTGATAGAACGAGGAACAGGTATCATATTGATTTTAGGTTTCTCACCTTTAGGTATGAAGCCATATTCTTGTCAAGTCTAGCAAGGTAAACTGAAACTTTACGACCTTTCTTGATTTTTTTGTCATATCTACTCGTAGAGCGATAAACATAATGACAGTCGCCTCGAACTTTAATTTCAAGACATTTTTCTCCAGCTTTACGTTTATCTTCAAGCCAGTCTCTTGCCCAAGTTTCCATATTCCCTATAAGTTAGGGAATGTAGTATAAGTAAATTTCTATTTAAAATGGTTCAATGAAGTTTAAAAAGAAAAAGTAAGCAAATTGTATGATATAGTCCCTATAATTAAGTGGAGTTAAGGTTCATAATAATATCTTTCTTTAGAGTAATATCTCCTTTTCTTTCCACCTTAATCTCTTTTTTCCCCTTATATTCAGAAATAATACCAGTTATGCCTATGAAATCCCCTTTATTGATTGAGCCGTTCAGGGATTCAGCACCAGCTGTCTTCGGGATAAATACGCTCAGGACTTCTGAGTCGAAGTCCACCTCTAAAAGCAGGTGTTGTCCGGTGTATGTAAATCGCTTGCTTAATACCTCGGCATCAAGAGTAACTTTTTCCCCAACTTCGGATTCGTGTGTGTACTGCAAGGCTTTTCCCTCTGATTTTAGTCCGGTTTCTGCAAGTTCGGACCCGAAAAATACGTATGCCGTCGAAAGAGAGGATAATGTCATAATAAGCAGCACTACCACGACTTTCTCTTCCTTTTCCATATTCCAACACTGTCCGGTCTGTGGATCTTGAAATTAACTTATATTATTTTGAAATAGATTATATTGAGTTGTTATGAAGATAAATCTATTTCAAGATCAGCTATGTTTCAAGATCAGCTATGTTTCAAGATTAGCTATTTTTTAAGCCAGCAGTTTCCGGATCAGTTTTCATTTAAAGGTCTGTTCACAAAGGAGACAATTTTTATTTCAAGGATTAGAGTTTTGCCTGCAAGCTCATGGTTGAAGTCAATGGTAGCGTAAGTTTCGTTGGAAGAAAGCACTTTAACTATCCTTCCTCCAGGGGTTATGATATTTTTTCCTGCTTCTGGGGGTTCCTTTAGTTCAAGCCGGGAAAGAGGAATTTTCTGGACGAGATAATCTTTATATTCTCCATAGGCTTCTCCAGGAGGGATTTTAAGGGTTTTTTCTTCTCCTTCCCTCATTCCAAGCACCCCAGTATCAATTCCTTTTATCACCTGCCTGGTATCTGTCCTGAAAAAGAAAGGCCTGTATTCTTTTTCTTCACTGTATATTCCAGCTTCAAGAGCTTTTTCTTTTATAGTGGTGTCAAATACTGTTCCGTCCGCAAATTTTCCAGTATAGTCAATAAGGAGATAATCACCTTTTTTGACAGTAAGAGAGTTTTCCATTATCCTTTCTCCTGTATATTTTTTCATAGGCTTTCCGGCAATTCTGAAACTTTCTCTGGCCACCAGAAGCGGGCATCTTTTTTAAAGAAACGTGGCCGGGTTTTAAACCGGTTCAATTTGTTTTAAATTTACCTGATTGATACAAGCTTAATATCGAAAACAAGAGTCTTGCCTGCGAGTCCGGGGTTAGGGTCAAAAGTAACATGCGTTTCATTTACAGCAATGACTTTGAAATAGCCTCCGTATATGATGTATACCTGTCCTACTTCAGGTTTCTCTGACATGTTCAGGTTCTCAAGAGGGACTGCCTGGACCCAGCTTTCGTTATATTCTCCATAAGCTTTCTCAGGAGGAATGGTCAGTTTTTTCTCTTCCCCTTCTTTCATTCCGATCAGTCCTTCGTCAAAACCCTCGATAACCTGACCAGATCCAACAGTAAAGTTAAGGGGGATATATTCTCTCCGTGCGTCATATATTCCTGCTTTCTTTGCTACTTCTTCTATTGAAGTGTCAAAAACTGTACCGTTTTCAAGCTTTCCTGTATAATCTACCTGGACAGTATCACCTGACTTTACGGCTCTCCCTTCTCCTATCTCGTTACCAGTGCACCCACTTATTAAAATTGTGCTCATCATGAGCAGCATTGTCATAAAATAAATTGTATTTCTCTCAGCTCTCATTTTTTCATGCCTCCACTGAAACGACTTTTACTTTAAATATCAAGGTCTTGCCTGCAAGTGAGTGGTTGAAATCCACAACAAACTTTTCCTCGCTTACTTCCGTTATAGTGCCCCTGAGTCCTGTCTCCGTAGCAAGCTGCATTCCTACTTCCGGAATAAATTTAACAGCATTTCGTGGCAGTTCCCTTACATACTCTTCCATGTATTCCCCGTATGCTTCTTCTGGAGAGATTTTAAGGGTTTTTTCCTCTCCCATTTTCATACTGACAACGCCCTCGTCAAAGCCTTTAATCATCTGCCCTGCTCCAACGGTAAATGTCAGGGGTTTGTAATCCCTCATTTCATTGTATATCCCTGCATCTAAGGCCGCTTCCTTTTCCGATGTGTCAAAAACCGTGCCATCCTCCAGTTTTCCCACATAGTGAACGGATACTACATCTCCTTTTTCGACTTTTTTATCTGAATTTTTTATTGTATCTTCAGTCATAACGATCAATATGACAAAATGAGAGCATGTTAGATAAACGTACTGATAAAAAAAAGGCGCTTGAAATCGATTTAAAAAGGGTTCCAGTAAATAAGAATCGAGGGAAGCTTTAAATCTTGCTTTTTAAGTTCTGGTTAAGAATTTTGATTTCTGTTAGTCTTATCTATCAATCTTCTCTTTTAGTCCTGGTCTTCTCTTTTAGTCCTGTTTATTTTCTTTAATTTCTTTTTGATATTCGATATATGAATAAACAACAGAAATCCCGGCGACAATGATTGTAGGCACGATAATGAAGTAGATTGCATATTCCGGGAAAAAAACTCCGAGCACTGCAGTTATTCCTGCAATCTTGAATAATTTCCCTCCAGCTCGATTACTCTTTTTCCACACCCTATCGCTGCTGAGAGACCAGGGTGTCCTGAGGCCTATAAACCAGTTCCTCTCTGCATTCTCGGTAAGGATTCCTATGTAATAAAACAGGAGCCCTATCCCCAGCGGAAGCACAAAATTGGGGCTGATTTTAGTTCCTGCGTTCCAGAGAAGTACCTCGAGATGGACAGCGAGCAAAAATAGAGTCAGTATCACTATTAATCCGTCATAATATTTCCTGAATTTTTCTATATTTTCTTTCTTCGGGTCAATTTTCGGAATTATAAGGAACATAATTACAAGGCCTGTTATCATTAACGGCATGAAAAAGAGCCCCCAGAGTTTCGACATATAGCCATCTACTTCTCCCTGAAAGTTCCAGTGAGTTGCCATCTGTTCAGGTACCTGCGTGTAAAAATAGATTGAAAGGATGAAGGAAAGAAGAACCAGGCCTGTTATCGCTGCTGGAAATTTTCTCATGTAAGTTCTTTAGGTTCTCTTAATATTAATAAATGTGGAGTGCTTAACAGGTTGCTAATGCCCATAGACTTGGATAGTGATCTGATAATCATCTGCTTATATAATGCTGAAGACGACTGTTGATTTTCAGTTTACTAAAAACCTTAGCCCGTATATGAAATATTTTTACTGGACTTGTTTTAAGCCCTCCAGGTAATGCTGCAATTCCTCCTGCCACAGGGAAGATTCCATACATCCACGGCAGGATGACGGCACCTGCCAGAGGATTAATCAGCATGAGTATTCCAATAGCGATTGTCAGGAGCCTGAGAACTGCCATCCCAAGTCATCCTCCTTGATTGCCCAGAAAAGTCTTATTGCGCCATATGTTATACTCTCAATCCCGAGTATAAATACCAAAAGCGCCAGAACTGAAAAAGGAGTTAGAGTGTACACGAATACCAGAAGCCCGATAAGAATACCCATGATGCCAGTTTCCATCCCAGCTTCTCTCTTTGAGTATCCTATTAATTTCTTTTTCGATAGCTTCCGAAGTCTTGCTTTGTCTGGATGAAGCATTTGCCTTGATTATTAATTGATCATATGTAAACCTAAAAGTTACGTACAAATACTATGAATTATTTCAAAATCGCCATCAACAGAAATTATGAAAAACTAAATGTCGACCTGCCAAATGCAGGTTTAAAGGAACTATTAACATTTAGAGTTCTTGTTCAATAATTTAAGGACATTACCTCCAAGTTTTATCTGTACTATTAATCTATCCCGAAATCTATAAATTTATATTCTCAACCTCTACTCTTTGAAAATTATGGATTTATTTAAGTTTAGCCCCACCAGTTCCTTTCCATTTTTTCATACAGACCAAGCAGGTTGTTCCGCGTAATTTTGAAATATGGATGGTCAGGTCCGTATTCTTTTTCGATAATATCCAGAGCATTTTCGTAAAGATCAATTGCAGTTTCGTATTCTCCCATACTTTCGTACAGGCCTGCCAGGTTGTTAAGAGTCGTGCCCACATCGGGATGGGCGGGCCCAAGTGTGGATTCATAGATCCTGAGAGCTCGAGTATAGAGTGGAAGAGCTTTTTTGTGCTGCCCCAGGATCCTGTGCAGTTCTCCAAGGTTGTTCAGGGTTTTGGCAACATCTGGATTGTCCGGACCAAGGATGCGTTCCCTTATTTCAAGGGCTCGTGTGTAAAGTTCAAGGGCTCTTTCATGCCTGTTTTTCTGGACATAGACCCCTGCCAGGTTGTTAAGGGTTGTTGCAAAGCCAGCATGCTCGGTTTTTCCCAGGATTTCCATTATTTCAAGGGAGCGCGTATAGAGGATAAGGGCTTTTTCGTACCTTGTAGTCTGGAAATAAAGCAGGGCAAGGTTGTTTAGTGTCTGGGCTATTTGAGGATGTTCTTTTCCATATATCTTTTCCTGGAGTTTAAGTGCCTGCCCGTATTTTTCCTCGGCTCCCTCAAGTTTGCCCATTTCCGAAAGAAGGATACCAAGGTTGTTCAGAGTGCCGGCGGTATAAGCCATTAGCTTTCTATTCTCAGGCTCCTTTTCCACAAGTTTTTCAAGTAGTCCGAGAACATGGACGAAAAGTTCTTCCGCTTTTTCCGGCTTTTCAATTCCTTTGTAATAAAAAGCCATCCTGTTAAGTGTCCTGATAGCTCCAAGGTTTTCAGTACTAAGAAATTTTTCCTGAATTTCAAAAGCTCTGCTATAGTATGAAATGGCTTCTTCCTGTCTGTCCATAACAGAGGAAAGAATTCCAAGTTCATTGAGTGTATCCCCGGTCTCAGGCTGATTCAAACCCAGGACTTTTTCACGTATACTGAGTGCTCTTAAAAATAACCTGAGGGCTTCTTCGTAATTTCCCATGTAACGATAAATTCCTGCAAGCCCATTCAACACAGAAGCAGTTCCGGTAGCCTCCGGCTCGAGTTCTCTTTCTGCAGTGCCAAGTAGTTCTTCATATATTGGTAAAAGTATTTTCCAGGATGCTGACCTGTAAAAAAGCTCGGCCAGGGGAATAAACCACTCTATAAGCTCTTCAGAACTCATTATCTCCTTTGCATGTCTAAAGGCTTCCTGCAATGCAATCTCATCGTCAGTGCTGAGCAGTTCAGGGTCCAGGTTCTTTAACTGCCTCTCGTAGCGTTCAAAGAGAGCCAGTATATCATCTTCCCGCTTTTTGTTTTTATCTTCAGCCTCAGTTTTGGGTGGAGTCTCCTCGTTATCAGATCCTTTTGTCGAATTAGCCGTCATTTAGACCTCCTGAAGAAAAAAATAGAATAGTATAGATCATAAATCTAAATATTTCAAGGTCTTCCTTTTCAAAGTCTTCCTATATTACACTATCACAAAAACAACATCTATTAAAATTTTTAAAGTTTACTCCTAATCACTTCAAATTGATTTAAAGTTAAATAGGAGTTACGCACTTGAAACCTACTGTCATGACAATTTAATTATATCGCATAATATTTGGACATTTTCTCGTCAGCAATTTTTCGCGTAAATTTCCATTTTATCTTTCTTTCATGTTCGTTCCTTCTTTTATTCCACGCCCCTACTTCATGAACCAAAGTCTCTATGTCAGCAATCCTTCTTCCTGTACATTCTATAT
>JASGVX010000084.1 GCA_030054735.1 Methanobacteriota archaeon
AGTATGAGATATTATTAATTGATCATATGTAAACCTAAAAGTTACGTACAAATAATATGTATTATTTCAAAATCGCCATCAACAGAAATTATGAAAAATTAAATATCGACCTGCCGAATCTAGGATATACACAATGGTTTACATGTCGTAATTCTATCAACAGTATAAAGGAAATTAAGGATTAAAATCAGTTATTTAATAGCGCTTATCGGGGGAGTTTTTCACCCCCGCATCAAGCTAGCGGGGTATTCGACTGTAATAAAAAAGCTTGGTGCGAGGGATGGGATTCGAACCCACGAATTCCTACGAAACTAGGCCCTCAACCTAGCGCCTTTGACCTGGCTGGGCAACCCTCGCAATTCGATTAAACAAATAAATGGGATTTATGGACTTTTTTATAGAGAATTTATCTGTGAAAATGTATTTAGTTTAAAGTTAACAGTATCATAAATCTGGTGCGAGGGATGGGATTCGAACCCACGAATTCCTACGAAACTAGGCCCTCAACCTAGCGCCTTTGACCTGGCTGGGCAACCCTCGCATCATGTTTCTCTGTGAATTCTGGCGCACCTTGCGCCTTGCAATCCCTCTCATATCAGGGATAATATATAAACATTTCGAGCCGTGGAGGACGCTGAAATAATTGCTGAAAGATCCAGCAGTAAAAAGAATGGCTCCTGGGTAATCGGGTGAAGGAAATTTTCCGGGCAAGGTTTCTGGAGCCAGAAAGGAAAAGGCTCCGAAAAATTATTGGCTTAATATGAGTTCAGAGCTGATCCAGAATTGAGATCAGTTCTTCAGCTTTGCCTTTAACCACGTTTGCAGCATTAAGGGCAAGGTCTTTAGCAATATATGAACCATCGGACTCCATGGTAAAAACAAAAGCGTTTTCCTGGAAGTCCACATTTATAGCATTAATGTCACATACCTGCTCACAGAGCTTACAGAAGGAACATTTTATAATATCCTCCTCAGCAACCCTTGCTCCTGCTTCCTCAATCCTGATAATGCCTTTCGGGCACTCTGCTGCACAGTGCCCACATGAGTCACAGTTCTCAATGCTTATAACGGGCACATTTTTGTAGCCGCAAGCAACGCCTGCCTGCCATTTTACATTGTCTCTGCCATAACCCATATGTGCAACAGCCTCGAGCACAAGCTTCTGTCCTTTCTTAAGCTCAACAATTGGTACGTTAAGATCCGCCGGCTGGACCTTGGGGTCAGAAGAGATAAGGTCCCGCGAATAAACGGTTCCAGGACCTTCTGCGCTGAGAGTTAAAGAGAGCTCACATGCAGGGCAGCCTTCTCCTCCACAGCCGCACTCGGCCTGAGGAATATACGTCTCTATATCCGTTACAAGCGGGATTAAGGAGAGACGAAGAGCCAGCTGTTCATCATAGAGCACGGAGGTGTTGTCGTAAAGGTTTACATACTCAATCGCAAGAGTGGGTACATCGGCGACCATGGCACGCCTGATGCCGTTAGCAAAAGCTGTGCTTACACTGGACAGCACAAACTTTGCAGATCTATCCGATAACTCCAGAATGTCTACTTCCATCGTCATATACCTTAATTCCCCTGAATTTTGAATACATTAAAAAAAGAGAATTTTAAAGAATTCTCTGAACAATTCTTATTATACGCGCCTTCCACCTTTCGGACGGGTGCCATCGTGCGGGACAGGAGTTACATCTTCTATCCTGCCAATACGGATTCCTGCTCTTGCAAAAGCCCTGATTGCAGCCTGTGCACCGGGCCCCGGGCTTCTCTGCTTGTTTCCTCCAGGAGCTCTTACCCGGATGTGAATGCCGTTGATACCCTTGTCCCTGAGTTGGTCAGCAAGCTGGCCTGCCATCTGCATGGCAGTATAAGGAGAACTTTCGTCCCTTGCAGCCTTTACAATCATACCACCAGAGGACTTGGCAATAGTTTCAGCCCCGGTGATATCGGTTACGGTAATAATTGTGTTGTTAAATGAGGATTTGATGTGAGCTACAGCCCATTTCATGTCTGCCATATTTACCTCCTCCCGCCTCTCTTCTTTCTACCGCCACCGCCTCTTTCGGCAGGTCTTTCTCTAGCTTGCTTTGCCTCGGCAGCAGCTCTAAGGGTTGTTGTGCTGTCTGCAAGGAAGGATGCAACCTGGATAGGTCTTTCAGGGTGGGATTCAACCATGAGAGGGGAGCTTCTATAGTAACCGATGTGCATCTCATCTTCCTTTGAGACAAGCATTCCAGGAACTGTAGCTTTTCTTCCGTTAATTGCAATGTGGCCGTGAGTAATGAACTGACGTGCCTGAATAACGGTTCTGGCAAGCCCGAGTCGGAGAACCTGGGTCTGGAGCCTCCTTTCAAGGATATTTTCAGTTTTTAAAGAAAGAATATCATCAATGTTAGCGTCAGGTTTTATAATGCCGTAGCGGACAAGCTTGGCAAGAATTTCTTCGGATTGGGTTTTCAGGTGCCCTTCAAGCCCGCCTTCCTGACCTGCAGCAACATTTGCAAGCAGGTTTCGGGCTTCGGATCTGTACATCCTGAGCATACTTTCCGCTTTCCAGACTTCCTTTTTGTTCCTGAGTCCATATGCCTTTTCAAGTTGAACTTCGGTAGCCATCCTGGCTTCCTGCCAGGGGTGCTTTGGAGTCTCATAACTTTTATTTTTTTTACCTGGATATGCCATTTCAAATCACCTTAACCGAAAAATCACTTCTTCCTGCTCACACCAACAGTTGATCCGCGGCGGCCTGTGGCTTTAGTCCTCTGACCTCTGACCTTAAGACCTCTCTCATGCCTGAGTCCTCTGTAGGCACGGACCTTCTTCAGGTTGTTAATATCTTCCCTGAAAGTCATTACGATGTCTGTTCCAAGCAGGTGTTTGTCTTGCCCGGTGCTGAGGTCTTTCTGCCTGTTAAGCATCCAGGTAGGGACGATATCTTCGAATTTTCCGATTGCAGCGTCGAGTTTGGCTACTTCCTCATCCGGGAGGTACCCAAGTGTAGCAGTGGGGTCAACACCTGCGCCCTTTGCAATGAGTATTGCAGTGCGCCTCCCGATTCCGGGAAGACCTGTAAGAGCATACTGTACGGGCTTTGCCCCCTGCAGGTCGGTATTCATAATACGAACAAGATGCCTTAGTTCTTCGTTATTACTTTCTTCTACCATATACTTCCTCCATTGGAGTGCATACAGCATCCTGTAGCCCCTGACCGAATACCCAATAAGAATACGCGAATAACTCAGGAGCAGCTCTCAAAAGGAGCTTCTTTACAGCATATACTGATGAGTTTCTTTACATGCAGCTGCCAGTATATAAGGATATCTTCACCCATTCTCCACTGAAAACTGGCACAGGATATATTATACAGAAATATTATAGAAAATTATAGAAAATAATTAAAGCAATACAAGAAATATCTAAAGAAATGCTTAAAAATTTACACGGCATAAAAATAAGAGAACATAACGCCGAGGGGGAGATTTGAACTCCCGAGGGGCTAAGCCCCACAAGCTTTCCAGGCTTGCGCCCTACCACTAGACTACCTCGGCATAAAGCTTATGGCACGACTTATACCATAACGGAATAGTGTTATATAAATCTTATTCTAGAAATAGTCGTTCGGAACTACAGCAAATCGGAACTACTGTTTTATACCGAGGTTTCAAAGATATTGAAAAATAAAGGCTCTCAGCTATGATAGTTCCAAGTCTAATAAAAAATTAATTAAGTTAACGACCTCGCCTAATTCTAGTCTTGCTGTTGCTTAATCTTGAATTGAATTTCTGAGGTCTTGATAATTATTTATGTGATTTGTTATTTTCTTATAGGGGAGGTAACCGTTTTGCTGCGCTTTTTTAGTTATTGTCTTTAGTCCCTATAATCGCAAAAGTCTTCAATTTTCACTATAAGGCCTGCAACTAAATCGGTTTAATATATCTCTATTTTTTATTAAACTTTTTGGATTTACTTGCCAACATAATTAATTTTTTTTAGACCAATTAAAAAAGTGCCCCTTGTTATTCTTTTATGTATGAAAGTATAAACTCCGGTTTAAGGACTATATTCCCTTGATTTTTAACTACATAATCAGTGCATTCCTTGTTCCAACAAAAAAATTGTGAAAAATCGATTTCAGAAATGATTATGATGCACTCAAATAATAATAGATTAAAGATTATATAATATATAGTCAATGATTTGAGGACACTACCCAAATTTTCTATCTGCCAAACATAAAATTGAATTTAATTGCAGTTTGTGGGGTCACAGCTATCCTCCTGGAAACCTTTGGATATTGTGGCTTCATATGCCGGATACAAATATTTATATTCTTTAATAGATAATTTTAGTATAATGGATGATAGCAAAGAATACAAGCTTTATCTCGAAGCACTTGACGAAGAAAGATCTGCATGGGGAAGAAGAACTGCTGTAAGGAGGCTCAGTGATTGCAAAACTGAAGAATCTCTTTATTACCTGAATGAGCTTGTCGTTGACAGATACCTCCTGGTCCCAGACTGGCTTAAAAATATTGCAAGAGAATATTATGTATCTCTGTGTCTTGAGTTTCTGTAAAAGCTTAATTTTCTAATCACTGATTCTAGGCTTTTTTACCTTTAAATACCGTAAGCAGGTTTATATTATTCTGGAATCTCAAAAATGACATCCTTTAAGTCTATACCCTCACATAATTTCAAAAGTGAGCTCTTTTTAGTTAGTCACTACGGGATTCAAAATCAAAAACTATAAATTTATTTAGGACTAGATGGCTGTTACTTCTGTATATCAGAGTATTGAAGCATATTCTTCAATAACCTGGTTCTCTTACAATAACCTGGTTCTCTTATAATGTCCTGAGAATCGGTATTCTTAAAACTGTAGAAATCCCCTTAACCAATGCATTCTTGTCTCTGGTTGCTAGACAGAATTAAAAGTCACTTCTTTCCGTTATATTATAATGTTACCTGATTCTTATTGAATTAGAGCTTTTAAGATTAATAATTCTAGAACTTTTAAGATTAATATAATTCTAAAGGTAATTTTCAAAGAGTAACTTGAAAACGGTAAGTTGAAAGCTTATTTGAAAGATAATTTGATGTAATTATTTCAGGAGAGACCGTGTTTATGCCTAAGGACGCTAAAAAAAGTTTGGGAGGATCAGCAGCAATTCTGCTGTTTATTGGAGGAGTATTTACTGTAATTCTTTTCTATTTTATGTTCCAATTTGCTGAACAGGAAAACCTTTTCATGGTTATCTTAACTGCACTATTAATAAGTGTTATTTCAATGGGTGTGGCCAAGGGTCTGGTTTACTTTTATAAGCACAAATAATTGAATTCAGAGCGTCAGGCTATCTCAAAACTCAAAGCATTTCTTCTATTGGATAATGAGGTACGTTAATTTTAAAAACAAAGTCACTTAAAATAGAGAAATCTAGACATAAATTAACTTTGTAGGAAAAAATGACACTATTGTAGAATTGACTTTATTTTTGAGACAGCCTGTAGAACAGAGACATAAGAATAAAAATCTATTCTGGAAATACTACTGGAAATACTACTTCTATTTTAGCAAGGTATATAAATTAATACTTATTATTAATTTTATGTTAAAAAACACTCAAAGATAAAAGCCTGTTGAGGTTATAGCATGGACTCAAAAAGAGTTGATTGGAACGAAGTTTGGAAAGAGACTCTGGAAAAACAGTTAGAATCAAATAGAAATGTTGACTGTTCGAGCATATGGCACAGTGAGGAAAATGCCAAGCGGTTTTGGAGAATGTTCCAAGATGAAAAAGCAAGGACAATAACCGAAAAGAGAATAAAAGACCTGAAACTCTCTCCCGACTCCAGGGTCCTTGATATAGGATCTGGGCCTGGAACCCTTGCAATTCCAATCGCACAGCAGGTTGCTCATGTAACCGCGGTTGAACCCTCGGATGGTATGATGAATGTTATGCGTGACAATATGAAAGAATACGGAATCGAAAACATCGACCCTGTGCACAAAGACTGGGAAGCCGTTGACATCGCTTCCGATCTTTCCGCTCCTTATGACGTGGTTTTTGCTTCTTACTCTCTGGGTATGAAAGACATAAGAACTTCGGTCCAGAAAATGGTGGACGCTTCTTCGAAGTACATTTATTTATACTGGTTCGCAGGGGAAACCTCCTGGGATATGCACTCCCGGAAACTCTGGCCATCTCTTCATGGATGCGAATATCAGCCCGCTCCGAAGTGCAATGTTCTCTATAACGTGCTATATGATATGGGGATATACCCGAATGTAAGCGTTTTTCCCTTCGAACATGTTCACAGGTATGCAAACTTTGAAGAAGCCGTTGAGGATTTTAAGTCATACTATAATGTAACCTCAGATACCCAGAAAACCATTCTTATGGACTATTTGAAAGGAGTACTTGAGTCAGATAACGGAAACCTTATACAAAGGGGATGGTCCACAAGGGTAAAGATGTGGTGGAAAAA
Organism: Methanobacteriota archaeon; assembly: GCA_030054735.1. Taxonomy (GTDB): domain Archaea; phylum Halobacteriota; class Methanosarcinia; order Methanosarcinales; family Methanosarcinaceae; genus Methanosarcina. The sequence continues at coordinate 6,483 of JASGVX010000084.1, forward strand.
ATAAACCGAAATATTGTCCAATAAAAATTGAGGCCATTTTTTTGTGGCGCAGCTTATAAGCAAGTGGCTTAGGAATGGCACAAATTCAATTTCAATGACTTATATCCTACATTACCATTAATGATATTGGGAAGTGCAATTATAGAGCCATTAGCAAAGTGAAAACTTGAAATAATATTTCAACCATTCCTTAATTATCACTTTGTTTTGAAGAAAGGGAAGAAGGGGAAAAAAATATTAATCTGTATCTTATTTTTCCCCACCTTTTCACGCACAAAATCGTAAATGTTCTGCAACGTTAATCCCACAGCATTCTTCAAGCCCTTCGAAACCAGTGGATGAATTAGCCTCACAGACTTTGAAATGATCGCTTTCGAAGAGGAGGTCGATGGCAGCTATATCGAGCCCAAAAGTGCAGGCAGTTTCTGTTGCCAGTTCTTCTATTACTGGTGTCATGTCGAATTTACGGACTGCTCCTCCTCTGGAATAATTGGCCTTGAAACTGCCTGAGAGAGCAATTCTTTCCAAGCTTTACAAGTATTTAATTCGTGCCTTGAGTGAACCGATAGCGTACCGAAAGTTCTGTAAAATATGATTGACTCTGTATCCTTTTTCTTCATCACAAAAATAAGGAGGCAGAGTCAATGGTAGATTTATTCTCTCTCATAAAAGATTATCTTGTCGATCAAGA
>JASGVX010000085.1 GCA_030054735.1 Methanobacteriota archaeon
TTCCGTATTCAGCGGCATTTTATTGCTCAATTTTAAAGGCACTAAATATAGTTTTGTGACAAAATAAGAAATTTTAGGCAATTTTTTTACATTTGAAGTATTATTAACAATTTTGGCAAAGGCTCAATTGTAAACAGTATTATCAATTTCCTTTTTTTCTTTTCAATATTTTTCAAAAAATACAGTTCAAAATATTCCTTTAAGGAAGAAGGTACAATCCTCCTGAGGACACCCCTCAATCCTGCCCCTTCCCCTGAGAGAACGATTCCCTGGGTGACGGTTAAGCCTGCTGAATGATATTGCCCTAACTGAAACATTAAATCAAACGTTTCTTATTATCAGCAGCTTCTCTTAGAATAAAAGGAAATCTGATTGTAGTCGCGGCAGTATAGATATAAAATATCCTCTTTCCAGGCTTCTGTGGGTAGTTGGGCGTTCTGTTGCTGAGACCCTGCAGGCTCTTGACCTGAACTCCATAAAGACCCAGAAAGAAATTGACGAAGAAATCCTCAGCGAATACGATATCCAGGCTGACACCCCTGAGCTAGACCTTGAACTCAAAATGTCCCTTACTGTTAAGCTCAAAAAAAGGGACTCCAAGAACCTGATCAGGGGCTACAGGCCTGTCCTCAATTCATCTCTCCTTAACGTATAACTCTCTTTACAGTTACGAGCTGCATCAAAGCAAAGACAGGTTCTTGAGGCAATTTCTGGAATATACACCCATCCGGAAACTTTTCTTTACTCATACATCCCTTGGCTTTTTTTAAAATTTACTCTCTTTTTTCTTCCCTGCCATTGATTCTTCTTTCTTATTTTTCATTTTCCTCTTCAAAGGCTTTATATATTAGGTCTTCCCTCTTAAGGCAAAGTACATTAGAGATGTGAAGTTTCAGGCATTTTCATGCTTGGAGCGCTTAATCAGATCAATGTGATGCTTAATGCTAAACTCCCGGAAATCTCCGGAAGTAAGGTTCTTCTATCGTTGTCGCGGTAGAATCCTTGAATAATAAGCCAGTGAGAAAAGTCGGATCAACATGAGTGTCAAAGGGCCAATGCTTTGAAACGCCCGCTTTTGGCGCCGCGGAGGCGTCTAAAATCGCACAAAACTGTTTCAGGTTTTCGATGAGTTGCGGTTGCAGTTGCTGAATACTGAAGTTTCAAATCAGGTTAACTGAGTTAGAAATCAGGACTGAACACGAAGTTTCAAAATCAGATTGCTATATGTTTCAAATCAGGGCCGAGTGCCTGGATTTGGGTCTGCCAGGATCGTAAGGTCGGTCCCTCAATAATAGGTTTCCTGCGAAGGCAGGGACGAGGGAATCGAATATCTGCAGATGCCTGAAGGAATGTAGGGTACCGAGAGTACAGAACTCCGGCCTGCTTGAGGCTTAATGCCGGCAGGTCTGAAATGACATCCCTCCCCCACCTGGTAGCGTTCGGGAAGTCCAGCGCATTTCTCTTTTGTCACTTGTATTGCCCCGACCGGAGGGACTGGTTTTCAAATGAAGTTTACGGAGTAGAAATATGGCAAGCATACACCGACCAAAACGAGGTTCCCTCGGGTTCAGTCCGCGCAAGAGGGCCAAGAGCCACATTCCAAGGTTCAGGGCCTGGCCGGAATCTACGGGCGAGCCAAAGCTGCAGAGTTTTGCAGGCTATAAGGTGGGTATGACCCACGTGATCATGGTTGATGATATAAAGAACAGCCTTACCCAGGGTATGGAAATCTCAGTGCCTGTGACTGTAATAGAAACCCCTTCAATAAGGGTTGCAGCCATCAGGGCTTACACGAAAAACAGCAGTGGGGAGAAGGCAATCGCTGAGGTATGGGCAGCAGACCTTGACCCTGAACTCAAACGCAGGATCCACATTCCAGCAGCAAAGGACCAGGTTGAAGGTCTTGAAGCTATAGGAAAAATGATCGAAGAAGGCAGAGTAAGCGAGATAAAGGCAGTAACTTACACCCTTCCAAAGAGCCTTAGCGGTGTACCCAAAAAAGTGCCGGACATCATGGAATCCGGAATCAGCGCAAAAGACCTCGGCGCCAAATTCGAATATGCAAAATCAATCCTCGGAACCCTTGTCAACATTAAAGACGTTTTCAAGAACGGAACCCTTGTTGACACAGCAGCAATTACCACAGGTAAAGGTACTCAGGGCCCAGTAAAACGCTGGGGTATCCAGCTCATGAAGAACAAACACTCCAGGCAGGGAAGCTTAAGGCAGATCGGTACTCTTGGTCCGTGGCATCCGGCTCGCGTTTCCTGGAGAGTCCCGCAGATGGGCCAGATGGGATACCACCAGAGGACTGAATTCAACAAGCGCATCCTCAAAATCGGGTCCGACGGAACAGAAGTCACCCCAGAAGGTGGGTTCCTTAACTACGGCCTCGTCCGTGGAGACTATGTGCTGATAAAAGGCAGTGTCCCCGGCCCTTCCAAGAGGCTTATCAGGCTCAGAGACCCGATAAGAGCAAAGAAAACAAACCTTGGCGAACCTAACATCCTGTACATAAGCAGGGAATCCAAGCAGGGGTAATCTAAAATGGCTAGAGCAAAAACCATAGACCTCACAGGAAAGACTGTTGGGGAAATAGAACTCCCTGCAGTGTTTGATGTAGACTACCGCCCTGACCTCATTAAAAAGGCAGTGCTTGCAGCACAGGCAAACAGGCGTCAGCCCTACGGTCCCCGCCTCTACGCAGGCATGGATACATCAGCAAGGGGCTGGGGTTCAGGAAGAGGCGTATCTCAGGTCCCGAGGCTCGTAAACAGCAGCAGGGCAGCAAGAGTCCCGCACGCAAAAGGCGGAAGAAGAGCGCACCCACCAAAGCCGGAAGCTGACAGGAGTGAGAAAGTCAACACAAAAGAGCGCCGCTATGCAATCCGCTCTGCAATTGCAGCAACAAGAGACCCCACTCTCGTAAGCCTCAGAGGCCACATCTTTGAATCCGAACTTCCGATTGTTGCAGTAAATGACCTTGAAAACCTTGAGAGGACAAAGCAGGTAGTAGAGTTCCTCGAAGCTGCAGGTCTCTATGAGGACGTACTCAGGGCAAAATACGGAAGGCACATCAGAGCCGGCCGCGGAAAGCTCAGAGGCAGAAAATACAAGCACAAAAAGAGTGTCCTGATTGTTGCAGGAGAAAGTTCCCCTATCATGAAGGCTGCAAGAAACCTGTCCGGAGTAGATGTCGTGACAGTAGATTCACTGAATGCCGAACTTCTAGCACCAGGTACTCACGCAGGCCGCCTTACTGTCTGGACAGAGTCTGCAATTGGAAAACTGGAGGGCGCATTCCAATGAGTTCTATCAATTATCCATTTATTACTGAAAAAGCGATGACGATGCTTGACGAAAACAAGCTCCAGTTCATCGTTGACACCAGGTCAAACAAAAAGCAGATCGTAGAAGATGTTGAGAAGATGTACGAATTCAAAGTAAAATCCGTGCGGACCATGACCACAATGAAGGGTAGAAAAAAAGCAATCATTACCTTTGAAGAACCTGAATCGGCAAATGAGATTGCAACCCGTATAGGACTTATGTGAGGTGTGATCCATGGGTAAAAGACTAATATCACAGAACAGGGGTAGAGGTACTCCAACCTACAGAGCTCCTTCTCACAAGTTCAAGGCAGAGCTCAGGCACCCCCGTGTGGATGAAAATACCACCCTTTGGGGGGAAGTAATTGACATCGAGCACGATCCTGCCCGTTCGGCCCCTATCGCAAAAGTCGCCTTTGAAAATGGAGAGGAGCTTTTCCTCCTCGCTTCCGAAGGCATTGCAGTAGGGAATATTATTGAGTGCGGAGACAATGCCGAAATCAAACCAGGAAACATTGTACCTATAGGAAATGTTCCTGAAGGTTTCTTTATCTGCAACATCGAATCAAAGCCAAATGACGGCGGCAAATTTGTCCGTTCCTCCGGAGTATACGCAAGCATTGTAACCCATGAACCAGGCAGGACTGCAGTGGCTATGCCTTCCGGTAACATAAAGTGGCTTAACCCGAGGTGCAGGGCAGTTGTCGGAATTGTTGCAGGTGGCGGCAGAGTTGACAGGCCATGGCTCAAAGCCGGGAAAAAATACCATAAACTGAAAACAAGGGCTGCAAAGTATCCAAGGGTTTCAGGTATTGCCATGAACCCGCGTGACCACCCGTTCGGTGGAGGTGCCTGGAAACACCCGGGTAAGCCAACAACAGTTAGCAGAAACGCACCCCCTGGAAGAAAAGTAGGACTGATTGCAGCAAGAAGGACCGGAATGAAGCGCTGATGAGGTGTATTCGTTATGGCAAAAAAATCATCATCAAAATTACCAAAGAGAAAGGGTGAGTATACCTACCGCGGGAAGACCGTCTCAGAACTTCAGGGTCTGAGCCTTGAAGAGTTTGCAGAACTTCTGCCATCCAGAGAGCGCAGGAGCATCAAACGCGGGTTTACTGAGGGGCAGAAAAAAGTCCTGCATGATTTCAAAGAAGGAAAGAAAATCAGGACCCATCACAGGGACATGATCATTCTCCCAGAAATGATAGGAACAGCTGTTGAAATCCACAACGGGAAAAATTTTGTAAATGTAGTGCTCCAGCCTGAAATGATCGGGCACCGCTTCGGAGAATTTGCACCTACAAGATCAAAAGTTAACCACGGCAGTGCCGGTGTGGGAGCAACCCGTTCAAGCAAGTTCGTACCACTGAAATGAGGTGAAAGGGAATGGCAAGAATCAATTATTCAATCAATGCAGACCCTGATACTACCTCGAAAGCAATGGGTTCTGAACTTCACATTTCCCCTAAGAAGTCCCGTGAGGTCTGTTGCAAAATTAAGGGCATGAAAGCCTCTGATGCAAGGAAATTCCTCGAAGACGTAATTGCCATGAAGCAGGCAGTACCCTTCAAGAGACACCATGAGGGGGCCGGCCACAGGAAAGGCCCCATGGCTGCAGGAAGATACCCTATCAGGGCTTCAAAAGAGATTTTAAAGGTCCTTAAAAACGCAGAGAGCAATGCCGAGTACAAGGGCCTTGAACCTGCAAACATGTACATCATCCATGCTGCTGTTCAGCGCGGAAGAGTGATCCATGGGTTCATGCCAAGAGCCAGAGGAAGGGCAACGCCCAAAAACACAGAAACTGTAAATATCGAGATGGTCCTCTCCGAGGTGCGCTAAAATGGCAATAGAGAAAAAATTCGTCAATGACGGGTATGTCAAAGCTTCCATGGACGAGTATTTTGCAGAACAGCTTAACAGGGCTGGATACGGCTCCATGGAGTTAAACAGGACCCCAATGGGCACTCAGATTATTATCTACTCCGAAAAACCGGGAATGGTAATCGGAAAAGCGGGGAAGGTCATAAGAAAACTTACCCGTGACGTCGCAAGCAGGTACAACCTCGAAAACCCTCAGATTGACGCTCAGGAAGTTAAAAAGCCTGAACTCAATGCCCAGATGATGGCATCAAGGCTTGCAGCATCCATTGAGAGGGGCTGGTACTTCCGAAAAGCCGGACACAACACCCTCAGGGCAGTCATGAATGCAGGAGCCCTTGGCTGTGAAGTTGTAATCTCCGGAAAGCTTACTGGAGCAAGGTCAAGAGTTGAAAAGTTCGTTGATGGGTACATTAAACACTCCGGACACCCTGTAGAAGACGTCGTAGACGAAGGGTTTGCAGTAGCAATCAAAAAGCTCGGGACCCTTGGCTGCAAAGTCAGGATCATTCAGCCTGGCGTTATCCTGCCCGACTCATACAGAGTTAAGGAATTAGCCGAAGTTGGAGAAATTGCTGAAAAGCCTGCCGAGAAAGCAGCTGAGAAAGTGGTCGAAGCTCCCAAAAAGGAAGCCGCAAAGGCAAAAGCTCCTCCTGCACCAACACCGGTAGAAACTCCTGAACTTGCAGAGCCTGAAGAAGCCGAAGAAGAATTCCAGGCTGAACCCTCAGAAGACATTGAAGAAGCAGAACTTGTTTATGTCGAAGGTTCAGAGGAAGTCAGAAGGCAGGTTAACGGTGTCTGGCAACACAAGCATGAGGGCTATGATTACTGGCATCCCATGGCAAGAGTCCACAAGGAGGCTAAGGAATAATGGCAATTCTCAGGACCAGCGAAATCAGGACCATGACAATTGAAGAACGGGCTGATGAACTCGAAGACCTGAAAAATGAACTTGTAAGGGAAAGAGCTCTCACCTCTGCAGGTGGAGCTCCGGAAAACCCTGGCAGGATCGGAGAAATCAGGAGAACGATTGCCCGAATAAAGACAATTCAGCACGAGCTAAATGAGATCTAAAGTGGAAATTCTGCCTTCGAACCTTATCTTTCATGAACTGATAGGGCTCGAAGTCAAAGTGAACAACTCCACTAATCCATCATTAATAGGAATCCGGGGCAGAGTAATCAACGAGACGAAAAATATGCTTGTGATAGAAAACTCAGAGTCCCGTGAACTGAAGATTCCCAAGGCGGATTCGGAATTTATCTTCCGGGTCCCTGCCGAGCTCTCAGAAAAAGGCCGCAGATCCGATACATTCGTTAAAATTCAGGGAAACCTGCTGCTCTCACAACCCGAAAATCGGATCAAGAACATTAAAAAGCTACGTAAATGGGGCTAAATTCATGGCAAAAGATATTGGATTAAATATACCGGCGCCATCAGAGGAATGTGACGATGCATACTGTCCTTTCCACGGAACACTTCCGGTAAGAGGCCAGATCCTTGTGGGTACCGTGGTCAGCAGCAAAATGGACAAAACGGTAGTCATCGAAAGGCAATACATGAAAATGGTGCCGAAATATCAGAGATATGAAAAGAGACGCTCGAAGATTCATGCACATAACCCGGCCTGCATTTCCGCAAAAGTAGGTGATATCGTCACTATTGCAGAGTGCAGACCTATCAGTAAAACCAAATCCTACGTTGTCGTCAAAGCAGAGGTGCCAAAATGAAAGGCATACGCTCAAAGATCCCAAGAGCACTCAATGCAGGTGCCCAGATAACCTGCGTGGACAACACAGGGGCTAAAGTAGTTGAGATCATCTCTGTCAAGAAGTACAGAGGCGTCAAGAACAGAATGCCCTGCGCAGGAATTGGAGATATGTGTGTTGTGTCCGTAAAAAAAGGCACACCTGAAATGAGGAAACAGGTTCTCTTTGCAGTCGTGGTACGCCAGAAGCAGGAGATCCGCCGACCAGACGGGCTTCGTGTCTCATTTGAAGACAATGCAATGGTAATCACGGATGAAGACGGGGTCCCTAAAGGCACGGACATTAAAGGCCCTGTTGCCAGGGAAGCTGTAGAAAGGTACCCGAAGATCGGGACAACCGCATCCATCATTGTCTGAGGTGATTGCAATGGTATCTAAACAGCCACGAAAGCAGAGAAAGGCAAGATATGCTGCACCTCTCCATATCAGGCAGAAATTCATGGGTGCAAGGCTCAGTGAGGCACTTTCCAAGCAGTACGGCACAAGAACTGCTGCAGTTATCACTGGCGACACAGTGAAGGTCATGCGTGGAGACTTCAAGGGCACTGAAGGAAAAGTCCAGACCGTATCCCTTAAGGACGGCTTAATCACAGTGGACGGAGTCATTTCCACAAAAGTGGATGGCACCGAAGTTCCAAGGCCTATTAATCCCTCCAATGTTATGATCACAAAACTGGAAACTAAAGACGGGCGCAGAGCGTCAAGCATTAAGAAGTGAGGCAGGTGATTTTGTGACACACCAGAAAAGATTATCAGTTCCTAAGAGCTGGAAGGTCGGGAGAAAAGGTAACAAGTGGATCTCCACTACCCGCCCAGGTCCTCACAGCCAGGCACGCAGTCTTCCGCTCGGAATCATAATCCGGGACATTCTCAAACTTGTTGACAACAGCAGGGAAGGTAAAAGGATCCTCTCCGAAGGAAAAGTCTTCGTTGATGGAATTCCAAGGAAAGACCTCAGGTTCCCGGTAGGACTCTTTGATGTAATTACACTTCCACTCGTAAATGAAGCATACAGGATGCTCCAGGATGAAAAAGGACGTCTGATCCTCCACAAGCTCAACGACACCAATGTAAACAAGCTGTGCAGGATCAACAACAAGACAACCGTTAAAGGAGGAAAAGTCCAGCTCAACCTCAACGACGGGACCAACATCATTGGCTCTAACGAATACGGGACAAAAGACTCTCTTATACTTTCCATTCCTGATAAGCAGGTAGTTAAGCACCTGAAGTTTGAGGTCGGCAACCTTGCAATGGTTGTAGGCGGCCAGCATTCAGGCGAAACCGGAAAAATTATGGAGATCAGGGAAGTTAAGAGTTCCAGGCACAACACAGTAATGATTTCCGGAGAAACCGACTTCGAAACAATAGAAGACTACGTGTTCGTTATTGGCGAGGACAAACCTGAAATCAGGCTTGGCGGTGAGATCAATGACTAACCCTATGCGTACCCCTGTAGTTGAGAAAGTGGTTGTCCACATGGGTGTTGGAGAAAGCGGTCAGCACCTTGTAAATGCCGAAGAAATCCTCCGGAAAATTACAGGCCAGGAAGTCGTAAGGTGCCATGCCAAAAGGACTCTTCCTGGATTCTCAATCAAAAAGAATGAACCTATAGGCTGCAAGGTAACCCTCAGGGGGCCGAGAGCCCAGGACTTCCTTGAGATTGCTCTTGGGATTATGGAAAAGACTCTGTACAGGACCCAGTTCGATTCCCTTGGAAATGTCTCTTTCGGAATTGAAGAACACACTGATTTTCCGGGTATGAAATATGACCCTAACATCGGGGTTTTCGGAATGGATGTCACCGTTGTAATCAAGCGCCCGGGAGAAAGGGTCTGCAAGAGGAGAATTGCAGCCCGCAAGACCCCGACTGGCCACAGGGTCACGGTGGATGATGCGATCGCCTTCCTCAACGAAAGTTACGGCGTGGAGGTCATGTAAATGGCAAATTCAATAAACAAGTCCGGAAGAGGAGTAAACGTCTGCAAACGCTGCGGAAGAAAGCAGGGTCTTGTCCGCAAATACGACATCTACCTCTGCAGGCACTGCTTCAGGGAGATTGCCCACGTGATGGGCTTTGAGAAGTATTCTTAAGGTGATTTAAATGGTATTACTTGATCCTCTTGCAAACGCCCTTTCCACTATAAAAAATGCTGAAGCCATTGGGAAGAGCTCCTGTATTGTCAGGCCTGCTTCAAAAAATATAGGCAACGTCCTGAAAGTTATGCAGGACCTTGGCTATATTGGAGATTTCGAGTTTATCGACGATGGAAAAGCCGGAATCTACAGCGTTACACTTGTGGGAAGAATTAACAAGTGCGGTGCAATAAAACCGCGGTATTCAGTAGGAACAGCCAGCTTTGAACGCTGGGAAAAGCAGTTCCTGCCAGCAAAGAACTTTGGTGCCCTAATTGTAACCACTTCAAGCGGTGTCATGTCCCAGTACGATGCCCGTGATAAGAAGATTGGTGGGCAGCTTCTTGCTTATGTATACTGAGGAGGGAAGAGGAAATGGTTAAGGAGATTGCAAGAACAATAGAGATTCCTGAAGGAGTTTCCATCTCTCTTTCTCATGATGTTCTTACTGCCAGGGGCCCGAAGGGAACTGTCGAAAGAAAGTTATGGTACCCTGGAGTCAAAGTCGAAATAAGGGAAGGCGAAGTACTGGTGGATTCTGAATCCTCAAGGAAAGAGCAGAAAGCAATGGTTGGAACTTTTGCTTCCCATATAAAGAACCTGATGATAGGTGTAAGTGAAGGCTTTGAGTGTAAGATGAGCATTGTGTATGCTCACTTCCCTATGCAGGTAAAAGTTGAAGGCAAAACCCTGGTTATCGGGAACTTCCTTGGAGAAAAGAAGCCAAGAATTGCAAAAATCCTTGGTGAGACAAAGGTAAAGGTAAGCGGAAACGAAGTCACCATTACCGGTATTAACAAGGAAGATGTCGGGCAGACTGCCGCAAACATAGAACAGAAGACCAGGATTAAGAGGTTCGATCCGAGGGTCTTCCAGGATGGAATCTACATAGTGCAGAAGGCCTGAAGGTGGTTATGATGGAAGAAGACAAGAAAGTTGAAGGTACCACTCTTTCCCTTGATATGGATCCTGAATCCAGGCGTTTATTCAATGTGAGAAAGGTTCTGAAAGGAAAGAAGCCTCATTTCAAGAGGGCATGCCATCACAAGTTCAAAAAACTTGACGAAAACTGGAGGCGGCCGAGAGGAGGCCAGAGTAAGCAGCGCAGAAAGTATATCTCAAAAGGCGCTCTTGCTCAGATAGGGTATGGAAGCCCTGCAGCAGTTAAAGGACTGCATCCCTCGGGTTATTCTGATGTTCTTATTTCCAGCATTGCGGAGCTTGAGCTTGTTGACCCGTCTTTCGAAGCTATCAGAATTGCAGGAAAGATAGGCGCAAAAAAGAAAGCTATCATTATTGAAAAAGCCAGAGAAGCCGGGATTAAAGTCTTAAACCCTGGAAGGAGTGAGTAAAATGTCAGACCTATCCAACCAGAGGAAGCTGGCTTCCAAAATTCTTGAATGCGGGCTTGACAGGGTATGGCTTGATCCCGATGCCTCCGAAGAAATTGCTTCCGCAATTACAAGAGAAGATATCCGCAAACTCATTGAGGAAGGCACCATTAAGGCAAAGCCTGTAAGAGGAGTTAGCAGAGGAAGAGCCAGAGCTCTCGCTGCCAAGCGTAAGTACGGACACTGCAAAGGACATGGTTCCAGAAAGGGTAAGAAAGGAGCCCGTACCCCAAAGAAGGAGCAGTGGGTCAAAAAGATCAGGGCTCTTAGAAGAAGACTCAAAGAGCTTCGTGCAGACGGGACACTTGATAAGTCAGTGTACTGCAGGCTCTACAGAAAGGCAAAAGGCGGAGAATACAGAAGCGTTTCTCACCTTAACACCCACCTCGAGTCCGAAAAACTATTAAAGAAATAACCTGGAGGAGCTGAAAATGGCAACAGGACCGAGATATAAGGTTCCTTTTAGAAGACGAAGAGAAGGACGCACTAACTACCACCTCCGCCTTAAATTATTAATCTCAGGGCAGGACCGTGTGGTTGTCAGAAAGAGTGCAAGAAACATTCAGATCCAGTTAATAGCTCCAACCCCAGAAGGGGACATAACATATTCATCAGCCGTTTCGAGCGAACTTGCGAAGTACGGTTACACAGGAGCTACCGGAAACACAACGGCTGCATACCTTACAGGGCTCTTATTTGGGCTGAAAAGTTTGCAGAAGGGCCATAAAGGAGGCATTCTTGATATAGGACTTCAGGCTTCCTCTGCAGGTTCAAGAGTTTATGCTGCCCTTAAAGGGATTGTAGACTCGGGCTTTGAAATCCCCTGCAGCCCTGATGTGTTCCCATCGGATGAAAGGATCCGCGGAGAGCACATAGCCGAATACAGAGAAGAGAGCTCAGACCTGCCAGAGCAGTTTGAAGCAACCAGAGAGAAAATCTTTGCTGAATTTAGTTAAGGTGATTAAATGGCATTCGATCAAGATTGGGTCCCGAAAACCAGGCTTGGAAAACTCGTTGTTGAAGGACAGGTTGCTTCCATGGATGAAGCAATCAAATCAGGCCTACCTATTAGAGAACCCCAGATAATTGATATGCTGCTTCCTGACCTGGAAGATGAGGTGCTTGATATCAACATGGTCCAGAGGATGACTGACTCCGGACGCCGTGTTAAGTTCAGAGCAACCGTAATCGTAGGAAACAGAAACGGCTATGTAGGGCTCGGACAGGCAAAAGACGTACAGGTCGGGCCAGCTATACGCAAAGCAATTGACGCTGCAAAGCTCAACATTACCTACATCCGCAGAGGCTGCGGTTCCTGGGAATGCGCCTGTGGGCTGCCGCATACCGTACCTTATGAGGTTACAGGGAAGGCAGGCAGTGTAAGTGTAACCCTCATCCCTGCTCCAAGGGGGCTCGGAATTGCTGCAGGGAACACTGCAACCAAAGTGCTTGAAAAAGCCGGCATTAAAGACGTATGGACCAGGTCATTCGGAACAACCAGGACAACCCTCAACTTCGCAAAGGCTACCTATGATGCCCTTAACCAGGTCAATATCATAAGGTTGCCTGTGTACTACGCTAAGGAGGAAGTCTGAGATGTATGCAGTTGTAAGACTGAGAGGCCAGGTCAATGTGCGCTCCACAATTGAGGACACTATGAAGATGCTCCGCCTGCACAAGGTTAACCACTGTGTGTTTGTGCCGGAAAACCCTCACTTTAAGGGCATGGTCCAGAAGGTAAAGGACTACGTTGCATACGGAAAGGTTGATGCAAAGACCCTTGCAGAAGTTCTCGAAAACCGCGGAAGGCTTGAAGGTGACACGCACCTCACAAATGAATACATCCGTGAAAATACGGACTATGATTCTATCCAGTCCTTTGCCGAAGCCCTTGTCGAAGGAAAAGCCTCCCTTAAGGACGTCCCCAAACTGAAGCCTGTTTTCAGGCTTCACCCGCCCAGAAAAGGGCATGCAGGGGTTAAGAGGACAGTAGAGCAGGGCGGTGTACTCGGAAACCACGATGAAAATATCAATGTGCTTCTGCATAAGATGAGATAAGGTGGTTGAAATGGATATAAAAAAGTTCAGAGGGTCCAGGACCTGCGGTGGCGGGACCCATAAAAACAGGCGCGGAGCCGGAAACCGTGGAGGACGCGGAAAAGCCGGTGCCTGTAAACACCACTTCGTAAGAGCTATGATGCGTGGGTACAGCTACGGAAAGCACGGTTTCAAGCGCCCTGATGAAGTTTCCAGAGACGTTTCCATAGTAAATGTTGGAGAACTCGACGAACTTGCTCCCTATCTTGTTGAAGAAGGGCTTGCAGAAGTTAAGGACGGGGCATACCACATTAACCTTGAAAACCTCGGAATCGAGAAGGTTCTTGGAAGCGGGCGTGTCACAAGGAACCTTGTGGTCACTTCAGAGGAATTTTCCGCATCTGCCCGCGAAAAGATCGAAAATGCTGGCGGAAGCTGCATCGATGCAGAATAAGTAGTGTCGTACAGACTCTACTTATTTCATTCATTTAGTAACATTTTATATTAGTTGTGCTATATACCAATTATCCTCGGGTAAAAGCATAATTTAATATTTAAAATAGTAAAAAAATTTATGTTTTGAATGGTGTAATCGATGACTCTCAGGGATACCTTAGAACCATTTTTTAGTAAGTTACCTGCAGTAGCAAGTCCGGAAAAACATGTCCACTTCAAGGATAAACTCTGGTGGACTCTGGGGGTTCTGTTGCTGTACTTTGCTCTTGCAAATGTGCCGCTCTTTGGAATGTCTCAGGATTCTATTGACCTTTTTGAATCATACCGTGCCTTCTTTGCCGGGGCTTCGGGTACTTTAGTCCTCCTTGGTATAGGGCCAATTGTCACTGCTTCGATTGTTCTGCAGCTTCTTGTTGGGGCAGATATTATAAAAATGGACCTTTCGGACCCCAGAGATCAGGCATTTTTTCAGGGAGCTCAGAAATTCCTTGTCTTTGTCATGATCATTCTGGAGGCTTTGCCGCAGCTACTTGGCGGATACATACAGCCTGACCCGGTGCTTGCTTCTCAGCTTGGTGTAGGCCTGGGAGTAATCACTATGCTGCTCCTTGTCCAGATCTTTATTGGAGGCGTGCTCGTTCTCTTCATGGATGAAGTGGTCTCCAAATGGGGCATAGGGTCAGGAGTCGGGCTTTTCATAGTTGCGGGAATCTCCCAGCAGATTGTTACAGGAATAGTTAACTGGGAGATGCAAAATGGTCTTCCTGTAGGACTTATTCCCAAATGGATCTATATCGCACAGAATACCGATGCAGACTACCTCTTATCCGGTGAAGGCCTGTTATTCATGCTGGTGAGTGGAGGAATTCTTGCTCTCTTGAGCACGATTGCTATCTTCCTGATTGTGGTATATGTGGAGAGTACAAGAATAGAAATCCCTCTTGCTCACAGTGCGGTTAGAGGGGCAAGGGGTCGCTTCCCTGTCAAACTCATATACGCATCAGTCCTTCCAATGATCCTTGTAAGGGCTCTTCAGGCTAACATCCAGATGATCGGAATTATCCTTTCCGGTAGAGGGATTAATTTCCTCGGAGAATTCAGCGGTTCAACTCCACTGAACGGGTTCATGTACTACCTGTCTCCCATAAACAGCCCCTATGACTGGATTCCATCTCTCGTACAGCAATCGTTTGCAAGCTTTGGAGCAACCGCACCGGCTACGTGGCAGATTATACTGCATGTCTTAATAGATGCTACGTTTCTGATTGGAGGAGGCATTATCTTTGCCCTCTTCTGGATTGAGACCACAGGCATGGGTGCAAAGCCCACAGCTCAAAAGATTTTCAATTCAGGAATGCAGATTCCGGGTTTCAGGCGGAATATAAACAGTATTGAAAAAGTTATGCAGCGCTACATTCCAAAAGTTACTGTAATAGGTGGAGCTTTCATAGGACTTCTTACTCTGGTTGCAAGCCTGCTCGGTACTCTTGGAAGCGCCGGAGGCACAGGACTACTGCTTACAGTAAGTATTGTTTACCGTCTGTATGAGGATATAGCTTCTGAGCAGATGATGGAAATGCACCCGATGATCCGTTCCTTCTTCGGTGAGTAATAAGGTTTCATAAACCTCTAATTAAATGGTTTAACTGAAAAAGGTGGATCAGTAAGGGAAAAGAATCAAATAAAAAAGATAGAAAAAGGGATTTTCGAATGAATATAATGCTCTTCGGGCCTCCAGGTGCCGGCAAAGGTACTCAGGCCAAAAAACTGGTTGATTTCTACGGATTCCCACAGATTTCCACAGGGGATATCTTACGGGCGAACGTTAGAGAAGGAACAGAACTGGGACTTGCAGCCAAGGCATATATGGACAAAGGAGAACTTGTTCCTGACGATGTGCTTATCGGTATAATTAAAAACCGTCTGAAAGAGGAAGACTGCAAAAAAGGGTTCATTCTTGACGGATACCCAAGGACTGTCCCTCAGGCTGATGCCCTGGAAGCAATCCTTGATGAAATTGGAAGACCCATCGATGTCGTCCTCAACCTTGAGGTTCATGATGAAATGCTTGTAGGAAGAATAAGTGGGCGCCTAATGTGCAAATGCGGGGCAAGCTACCACATTATTTCCAACCCGCCAAAGAAAGACAGGATCTGTGATATCTGCGGCGGCGAGGTTTTCCAGCGTGCCGACGATAATGCAGAAACTGTCGATAACCGCCTGGACGTCTACGAAAAGCAGACTCAGCCGCTTATCAACTACTATAAAAAGAAGGGTATTCTTGTCACCCTTGACGGCAGAAGAGGCATAGATGTGGTTTTTAATAATATAAAAGGAATTCTGGCAAAATTTGCCTGAATTTCTCTTTCCTTTTTTATTTTTCAGCAGCAGTTAGTTAATTTCAGATTTTATACGTCCCTGGTTCTTAATGTCTATGATCCAACCATCCTTTGACTGTCATTTTTAATATCTTTTTCAGTGTTTGAATTATATTTCCCAGACTGATAGTCCTTTTAATGACATAATCCGGCTTTCCGCAGAAGTCCTTCAATTTTTCACAATTTTCCCTGCTATTGTTTATCTGAAATACACCCAAGTTACTCAAACATGTATTTTTGGAATTTCCCGAAATTTTCGACCTTTTGTCTCATTGAAATGCTTTCTATTTCCAAAGCTTCAATTGAGACAATTAAATCTTTTGTCTTATGTCATAAGGATCAATTCTCTCAATTTCGTATTCAGGCTTAACAAAGTCCAGTTTTTCCTTCTTGCTTGTGAGCTAATGGGCTAATTCCCTTACCTTTAGGAAGACAACATAACTCCATCTGTTTTCTTTCCCCTGATTACTTACTTTTTTATTCAGCATATTGGAAAACTCATTAAGAATCTTCCTGGCTTCCTTTAGGATTTAATCTCAGATTGTAATTCTCAGCCCTTATAAATCTTTACTTTCCATAGATCCGCTTTCAACAGGTTGATAACTGCCAGATCGATAAGGAACATGAAAGGCTCCTGAAGATCACAGGCTAAACTATTCTTGCTGTCATTTCACACAAAAAGCCTGCAAAGCATCCCAGAATTAATGGCTCTCAGATATTCTGATTCAAGCAGAGAAAAGCCATAATTGAGCATGTTATTTACCACATTCCTGAAATTGATAATATTTTGTAATTCGTGGATATTTAGTCGAGTTTTTCTGGAAATCAAAACATTTACGGCTGCCCCAACTCTAAAGTCAGCGCATTAGGAAGCTCCTAACTAACTCAATAATGAAGAAACTTCTCAAGATCGATAAACTCTATAACTTTCTCATAGTCCTTATTTTTTTGATTACAACAATTGAGATCATTAATAAATGAATTTATACTGTTATCATGTTTTAGATAAGAAAATAAAGCTTAATCAAGTTTTAAGCAGGCTGTCATATTTTTATTTAATTTAAATAAAATAAGTATGTTTATATGTTAATTTTCCCTCCAATTTTGAGCAATTTTGTACTGTTATTTTTGATTTCGTGTCTTCACGGATCAAGTTATGAGAACAACAGGAGGGAAACTGACTGAAAAATAATAAAAAATACTTATGGCAAATAACGCTATCTGTTTTTACCATATTAATGATGTTGACTTTATTGTCTACAGCAGCTTCCGCATCAATTAAAGTATACAAAACCCCCCTTGGTGCAGGAACTCCTCCAGCAACAGAACGCCTAAGCGGCGGAGGAAATTATATTGATTATACGGCGGTAGCCGCTTCAAGTAGCGATCCTCGAATAGTACAATTCAAAGACCTATCAAGAGGTAAAGAGACATATATCAGATGGGATTTTGGAGATGGAACCTATCTCGAAGGGACAAAAATTACTCCACAACTAAAAAATCCGGTACACAAGTATAAAAAGACGGGCTATTATATCACTTGTCTGACTATTAAGTGCACTAATTATAAATGGAAGTTGTGGGTCCATAAGACTGTTATTATTAAATAAATTTGAAAAAATTAAATTAACTTCGTTAAAAGTGGACTTAGCACTTTTAATTTTTATAAATTCTATTTTTATACCGCTCAGGTAATAATTACTCATAAAAATAACCTGAGCAGGCAGTCTCAAAACTCAAACCATTTCTATAATTGGGTAATGAGAACCGTTTACTTTAAAAACATGACCACTTAAAACAGAGAAATTTAGATATGAATTAACCTTATAGTAGAAAAAATTGACACAAATGTAGAATTAACTTTAGTTTTGAGACAGC
>JASGVX010000086.1 GCA_030054735.1 Methanobacteriota archaeon
ACGTGTTCATGGCAGTAGAATTTAAAGCAGGAAAAAGGATGACTCAGGTCACCAAAAGAAGAACTAAGATAGACTTTGCACATTTTGTCAAGAAACTTGTAGAAAGGTATTCGGAAGCGAAAACTATTCGTGTGGTCATGGACAATCTTAACACTCACAAAGAAAAATCGCTTGAAGAAGCTTTCGGAAAAGAAGAAGCAGAAAAGATTTTAAAAAATGTAGAGTTCCATTATACTCCCAAACATGCAAGTTGGTTGAATGCAGCAGAAATAGAGATCAATGTAATGGATATAGAATGTACAGGAAGAAGGATTGCTGACATAGAGACTTTGGTTCATGAAGTAGGGGCGTGGAAGAAAAGAAGGAACGAACATGAAAAAAAGATAAAATGGAAATTTACGCGAAAAATTGCTGATGAGAAAATGTCCAAATATTACGCGATCTAATTAAATTGTCATGATACTAGAATTAATATATGAAAAAACCTATGCTACTTCTATGTCAAGGAAGCTACAAGATTCTGCTTTTCGTTTATTGAAAAAAGCAGCCGATGATATAGATAAGCATAGATATAAAAAGGCCTTTGAAAGCCTTGAGAAGATTGAAAAGATCGAAGAAAAAATAAAGAACCCTGTGATTTCGTATCATCTGCTCTTTTTTAAAGGTTTTGCAAAATACAAAGTTGATGAACTCGAAGAGGCGCTTGCACTTTTAGGAAAGGCGCTTGAGCTTAGCTGGGAACTTTTTTCAAAAGAACCGGAAAGGAGAGACTACCGGTCCTTTGTAAGAGACACGATAGGAAGCATTGGAGAACTCCTTTGGGCGCTCGAAGATCCTGACGAAGCAAAAGAATATATCTCCTCAATGAAGGGGATTTTTGAAAAAGCGGTTCTGGGTTTTGAGAAGTTATTGGAATCAGATCCCAAAAATACGGATTATCTCGAAGTTTTCCTGGGAACGATCGAACACTTAGGGCTCTGTTTTGAAGCCGGAGAATTGATCGAAGACGCAGTTCAACTTTTTGATAAAAGATTCGATCTCATTGAGAAATTGCTCGAAAGTGAAAATGAAATCTCCGATCACCTGAGCAGCCTTTATGATTCTCTTTTGAACTTTGGAGAGATATGCGAGGAAGAGGGATATTTTGAAGAGAGGTATATAGAAGAGGCAAAGCGTGTTTACGATCGAGCAATAGAGATTTACGGAAAAGTCCTCGATAAATACCCTGAAGATTCCGATACTAAGGTTAACCTGAGTTACATATACCTTAATCTCGCCGAAATTTATGCGGACCAGGAAAATCTTGTAAAGGCAGAGGAATGTTATAAAGAAGTATTTGGCCTGCTTAAAAGTGAGATCGAAAAAGAGCCTGAAGACATTTCGGTTTCTGAAAATATTGAAGTTTCTGAAAATACTTCAGTTCCCAATAAGTTTCTTTTTTCTATGGTCCTTGCAGATGTGTACAAAACTGCAGGCACAATATTTTTAGATTCAGAAGATACCACAAAGGCAAGGTACTATTATACGAAGGCGAAGATAACTTTCCGGGAACTGTTGGATAAATGCCCGGACTTTCCTGGAGCCGATAAAAGCCTTGCCAGATATTTAGATGAACTGGCAGAGCTGTTTTTGGAGATCGGAGACTTAGAAAATGCAGAAATCTGTTATAAGGACGAAGAGCATATCTATAAAAACCTGCTGCAAAAAGATCCTGAAAACCCCGAAAACAATGAATATTCTCTTGATATTTCCGATATCTACAGGAAACTTGGGGACATTTTTGCAGAAGCTGAAGAAATTGAAAAGGCAAGGGCTTATTTTGATAAGGAAATCGAAATCTACGAAAGCCTTCACTCAAAAGAAGCCGATAAACTCATGTTAGAAGCTTATAAGGCTGATACCTGGAACCATATCGGTTGGCTATATACAGAAGAAGAGCCTGAAACTGCAGTGCGATATCATGAAAGGGCTCTTTCTGTATTTCAAGAAGCCTTCGAATCTAAACCCTGGAAGGTATTTATCCATGAGGGCCTGCTAGAAACCCTGATAAGCCTGGGTATACTGTTCAAAAAGAGCAAGGAGCTCGAAAAAGCAATCCAGATGTATGAAAAAGTCGTGAAAGTCCAGAAAAAGCTCCTTGAGCTGATGTCTACGGAAAGCCGCCATGAGAAGGCCCATGACTACGATCTGATTCACTGTCATGACCATAAGCATGACATAGATCACGACCATGTGATGGACCTTTTTTATGAGCTGAAACACAGTCATGATCTGGATATAGAAACTACATACTATGAACTTGGGGTGCTGCATTCAGAAATTGGGGACGAGGAAAAATCCAGTGCCTACCACAGGCTGGCTCTTGAAAGATTTGAAGAAATAACTGCCGAATGGTCTGAGAACCCTAAACTCCTGATGCTTGCATCAGGTAGAGCTTTCGTTTTAGGAGTAGTCCTCCTTAAGAAACTGGAGTTCGAAAATAAAGACTCAAGTATTGCAAGAAAATACTATGAGTTTGCCCTCAGGACCATTGAACAATTATATGAAGCCAACCCAACGAACCTGAAGCTTCAGGAGATGCTTGCCAAATTTGCCGGACAAATCGGAGAAGTATACAAGAATGCCGATAAACTGGAAGAAACAATCAAAGAATACGAATATGCATACAGAAGCCTTAAAATCCTGTATGAAAACGACCCTGAAAACCCAAAACACATCCATAATATTCTTGGAGCTCTGAATAATTTAGGGATCGGATATTTGGTTACGGACCAGCAGGAAAAAGCAAAAGAGTACTTTGATAAAGCTCTTGCCCTCAACAAAAGCCTTGAAAAATCCGACCCTGAAGACCTTGATATCCTTAAAAGTAATTTTATGCTTTTCAACAACTACGCAAATCTTCTTGAAAAAATGGGAGATATCGAAACTTCAAAAGAGTACCGTAAAAAAGCTAATGAGACCAACGCAAAACTGGGTGAAGAAGACCCTTGTTGGTATACCTCTTTCGATTTGCTCGGATCTTGATACCCTTAAAATTCTGCGGGCACTCGCTGCCCCATGCAATTTTTTATCAGCCTTTGAAAGAGCCCGGCTGCGTTTTCCTGCTAGGGTAAAGGACGACCCTCTTTCAGAAGAGGGGCTTCTCAGCTAGCACAGGTTAACTGTAAAACTTGCATTTCAGTCCAGAAAGTCAGAGTTTGGGCTGAAACGGCTTGAAAAGGAAAGATTCAAGCAGATGGCAGTGGAGATAAAAAACAGGTTTATTGAATAGCTTCATGTATATGGCATTGAAACTTAAGGTTTAGAGTTAAACAACAATCAAGTTAAGCAATAGCAAAAAGAAACTGTTTTAAGCTTTGATTTTTATCTAAATTAATGGTGTTAGGTAATTGAGTATACAAGAAGAGATTCACAATCAATGTCTTAGCGAAGATCCAAAAAATCGTGCCATTGCGTTAGATAAACTAAGAGAAAATTTTTCATTGCTGACCGATAAAAGACAGGCATGGAATGATTTACATAGACTAACCAATGATGAAGACAGCAGCGTGAGGTCTAATGCGGCCAAAGCTCTTGGTTCTGCTTTTTCAGAGATTCCAGATAAAGAAGAAGCATGGAATGATTTACATAAACTGATTAAAGATAAAGACAGCGTTGTGAGGTTTTATGCGGCAGAAGCTCTTGGTTCTGCTTTTTCAGAGATTCCAGATAAAGAACAAGCATGGAATGATTTACATAGACTGACTAATGATGAAAACAGATATGTGAGGTCTGTTGCGGCCTATGCTCTTGGTTCTGCTTTTTCAGAGATTCCAGATAAAGATAAACAACAAGCATGGAATGATTTAAATAGACTGACTAATGATGAAGACAGCCATGTGAGGTCTAATGCGGCCATAGCTGTTGGTTCTGCTTTTTTAGAGATTCCAGATAAAGGACAGGCATGGGATGATTTACATAGACTGACTAATGATGAAAACAGATATGTGAGGTCTGATGCGGCCTACGCTCTTGGTTCTGCTTTTTCAGAGATTCCAGATAAAGAAGAAGCATGGAATGATTTACAGAGACTGACTAATGATGAAGACAGCCATGTGAGGTCTAATGCGGCCTACGCTCTTGGTTCTGCTTTTTCAGAGATTCCAGATAAAGGACAGGCATGGGATGACTTACATAAACTCAGTAGTTCGCTAAAATTTTTCCTCCACCTTTAGTCTAGCTCCATTATCTCAGACACCATACTGCTGTCCTGACCCTCAACTTTCTTCTTAGCCATTCCCCAATTAGAAGTATAAACATTTCAA
>JASGVX010000087.1 GCA_030054735.1 Methanobacteriota archaeon
TTCCGTATTCAGCGGCATTTTATTGCTCAATTTTAAAGGCACTAAATATAGTTTTGTGACAAAATAAGAAATTTTAGGCAATTTTTTTACATTTGAAGTATTATTAACAATTTTGGCAAAGGCTCAACTCCTTACAATAAGACTCTATATATTATGGAAATAGTATGTATTGGCAACATTTATGCATAACCTGTAAGAAATAACTTTTAATAATTATTTATGATGCATCGCTACAATATGGCTGACAATAAATGAGTTATAATCTGTAAAATCACAGGCAGCGATCCTAATGACCTTGGAAAAGGTAGATACAAAATTATTATAGTCGAATACCCCGCTAGCTTGCTGCGGGGTGCGCCAGCGCAACTTTGATTCGATACCTTATTCAATCTCTTTTCATATTCTCATGTCTGGCACTTAGCTCAGCTGCGATTTCATTAAGGGTAACATTATTTGCTGCAAGCATTATCAGCAAATGGAAAATCAGATCCGAGCTCTCAGAGACGATCTCCTTATGATCCTCGTTCCTGACTGCAAGTATAGTTTCAATGGTTTCCTCCCCAACTTTTTCAAGGATTTTGTTCATTCCTTTATGGTGGTTTAAAATTTTACAGACATATGAATTTTCGTCATAGTTCTCTTTTCGGTCCAGGATGATCTCATACACCCTGTTTAATATTGATAAGTCAGCCTCCGACATTTCAACACCTTTTCAAGATAAATAATATGTTACAAAATAATTGCTATAAAATGACAAGTATAATATTTAAAAAGAAGTAAAATAGGAGGGTTTTTAAACCTTCCTTGGATCTGTGATTTCTCCCGTGATGGCTGAAGCTCCTGCAGTTGCAGGGGAAGAAAGATAGACAAAAGATTCAGGGCTTCCTTCTCTGCCCTTGAAATTGCGGTTGGAAGTTGCAAGCCCTACTTCTCCAGGACCGAGAAGGCCAAAAGATCCTCCCATGCATGGTCCACAGCACGGAAATTCCACAATCGCGCCGGAGTTTATGAGTTTTTCAATATATCCGGCTTTCAACAATTTCATATACTCGGTTTTTGAAGCAGGCACAACAAGGAGGCGCACACCCTTTGCAACAGGTTCGTCCCCCATAATATCGGCCATTATCTTAATATCTTCAAACCTGCCATTCGTGCAGGAGCCCATAAAGATCTGGTCAATCTTCGTACCTTCCACTTCACTTACCGGTTTTACATTATCTACATTATGCGGGCAGGCTACCTGGGGTTCAAGGTCAGAGACATCGTAATGTCTGACATCCAGATATCTGGCACCTTCATCGGATTTCCAGTATGGGTCAAGTTTGTAACCTGGAATTCGTTCTTTGAGGTATGCTTCTGTAACCTCATCAGCTTCTATGATTCCTGCCTTTCCTCCCATCTCGATTGCCATGTTGGATATGGTCATGCGCTCGGGAATGGATAGGGAGCGGATTGTAGAACCTGCGTATTCGGCTGCCATATATCTGGCTCCTTCTACGCCCACATTCCCTATAAGGTGAAGGATAAGGTCTTTGGAATAAACACGCTTTGGAAGTTTTCCTTCCACTTCAAAACGGAAGGTCTCAGGGACTCTGAACCAGAGTTTGCCTGTAGCAAAAACGGCTGCCATGTCGGTAGACCCTATTCCAGTAGAAAATGCTCCTAATGATCCATATGCACAGGTATGTGAGTCCGAGCCCACAATCAGGTCTCCGGGTCTCACATGCCCTTTTTCGGGCAGGACCTGATGGCAGACTCCTTCATAAACATCATAATTTAAAATACCCTGCTCTTTTGCAAACTTCCTGAGCATAATGTGGTTTTGCGCGGCATTAATCGAGTCTGCAGGGACCTGGTGATCGAATATGATTACTATTTTGCTTGGGCCCCATACTTTCTTTTCCTCTTCATCTTTCATGATTTCGTAAAAGCCCTCGACTGCCAGCGGACCTGTGATGTCATGGGTCATTGCCAGGTCTATGTTTGCCAGTACGAAATCCCCAGCTTTCACGGGAGTTCCGGAAGCCTTAGAAAAGATCTTCTCCGAAACGGTCATCGGGCGATTGTCACTACCAGACATTCCAGTCATGGGAATAAGTGGCGCTTTCTAATAAATAAATTTATTGATGATTCCGGATAGAAATATAATATCCTGTATTAAAATGTGAATCAAATATCTACTTTAGGAGTTAAGGAAAGTATGCTGCATGCTGTTGGATTTATTTGAGATCACAGTGGGCCTCTTAAATGCGGCTCAGTCCATGATTTTTGTGGCTCCCTTGCTGTCATGCACTATATAAACACACATCCCTTTTTCCTGATTCTTTCTTGCTATCTCTGGACCTTCTCCTGTTCTCTCGAAATCCTCATACTTTTCGTACATGGCAAGTGTATCTTCTAGTTCCAAAATATATCTTAAAAGCAAAGAATCTGCAAGTTTTCTGCTCTCTTCCGTAGAAATGTGGTCCCCAAGCCCTTCACATTCGCATGTGTACATTTTAAGCTCCTCAATGTAAAAAGGATAGGTGCTGCAGAGCATTGGGCGCACCGGGTATATCCTGCACCGGTTTGTATCCATTTCAAGGAAAATGCAGTCCCCATTTCTTTTCCGCCTGAGCATCCATCCATAGGCATGAATATTTCCTTCCGAATCAATATCATCATTTAGAAGCTCAAGTGTCCTGTATGGCTCTGAGGTTGCTTCTTCCTTTATTTCCTGTGTTATTGAAGAATTTTCTGCATATCTGTCTTCGTCTTCATCTTTGGTTTCATCGGGAGCAAACGGGATAAGAGGACCTGCCAGCTCAAGATTTGAAAGTCTCGTATACTCCCGGATTTTCTCGATTTCTGGAGGTGTTAAAACTACTCTATTGTCCCCAAAAACCCGTTTGCAGCACTTCCCGCAGTGCTGGCAGGAAAAACCTGTTTTCTCAATTTCGGCTGCAAGTTTTTCAGGGTCAAGCCTGCGAGCTATTTCAATTTCTTTTTTGAGGGCGGCAATAAGAATAAGCTGATATTCCTTTTTTCCTGACTTTTTGTTCTTGCTTGAACCTGATTTTTCCATGTATGGTTTGCTGTTTTGAAGGTAGATCAAATTAACGCAGGTAATGATCAAATTTAACAAAATAAACAATATATAAAATTTAAAAGTCTCTTCCTTTTCCAATATTTTGAGTTGCGCCCTGCAGCCAGGATCCTAATTCAGTATGAGTAAGCCACATGCAACCCAGTTTTTAATTTTCTTGGATATTAAGCTAGATTAATACGACTTTATAGGTATTAATTGTTATTATTATAATTAATAATAATACCTAATATTAAATTATTAATAAATATTATTTGATATTTTATCTCATATAAAATATTACAAACACCAATAGACTATATGTATGTAGATTAGGGTTAAATTAGGTTATATATTGCAGAATGAAACTGTTTAACAAAAAGTATATTGTAATAATTTCTTGAATAACTACACAAAAATACTGATATATGTAAGCTGAAAATCATTTAGAAAGGTTAATATATTTAAAAAATTGTGATTACTATGAGTATTTGTAGTATCTATTAAGTAGATTTTGAAATATTTTATGAGAAATAGTACTTGAGTCCCCTATCAGAAAGAACCCTATCTGAGGCAGGAATTATTCGGTCCCTATCTGCCAGAAAATAGGTACATGAGATATTTTTTTCGAGAATAGTGCTAATCGATTGGTTCTAATTTTACTGGCAACACCCTTGATTCCCGTTACCTCCTGAGAGGGATTGATAGTATAAAACTCAGGCATTTTTTCTTAAAACATTACAGGAGGAATATTCACGAACAGAAAACTTATATTTATATTATTAGCGCTGATTCTGAGCAGTGGGGTGTGCCTTGCCGATAATTTTGTAGGCGGGATCCCCCTGACTTCTGTCAAGACCGGGACAGTAGACGGTGGTGTGTTCTGTGACAGCTATTACGGAACAGCAGATCAGGCGATACATAGTATAAAAACTATAGACAAGACATTTACCATTCCAGCTAATGCCAAGGTTGAATGGGCGATGCTGCTTACTACAGTATACTGTGGGCACATGCAAAATAACTATCAGGGTACTGCAGAAGTAAGCTTTAACGGAAAAACTCTTGGAAAAGAAACACTGAACGTACCATTTAACTACATTATCAATGGAGGAAATGATGATAAACCATACGTTCAGGTAAACAATCATGTGAACAGGGTAACCAGTGACTATATGATGTTCTACGATGTCACTAGCCTTGTAAAAGCCGGGGAAAACAAAGCCACCGTGCATACTGAGCCAAGTGACGCTAAATTCGACGGGCGGATAAAACTGATAACCCTTGTTGTGGCTTACAACGACGGCAGTGGCAATAAAATCTGGTACCAGGTTAACCGCGGGCATGACGTGGACACTTATTATAGTGATGATGAACTGGAAGAAGATTATGTAGGAAGCACTGCCTTTAATGCCGCTGTGCCGGAAGGTGCATCCCTTACTGATGCAAAACTCACACTTGTGCATATGGCAAGCGAGGATGGGGCGTATACCTTTAACGGGAAGGCACTTACTTCAGGCAAATCTCAGGGAACTTACTGCGGTTCCAATACCTGGGACGTCAAGGACTCTTTTAAATCATCCGACACAAATACCCTGACCTATAGCAGGAATGGTGGATTTTATAAATGTGCCATTGGCATCCTGACTGCTGAATATACAACATCATCATCTGGTACCCCTGCAGACGATACACCAGCAGATGATACACCAGCGGATGATACACCAGCAGATGATACACCAGCGGATGATACACCAGCAGACGATACTCCTGCAGACGATACACCAGCAGATGATACACCAGCAGACGATACACCAGCAGACGATACACCTGTAGACGACACCCCTGCAGATGATACACCAGCAGACGATACACCTGTAGACGACACCCCTGCAGATGATGATTCTACCAGCGGAGAAAAATCCTCAGCAGATCTGGGTGTGGAGAAAATCAAAGTTATGCATAATGATGCATCAAAAGCCTGGGACAAACTGAACAACACTGTAAATGTTACTGTAATAAACAATGGACCCGATGATGCGGGCAATTTTGCCCTTGAGCTTTATGCCGAAGGCACCCTTATAGCAAGCAAACCGGTTGCTGGACTCGCTAATGGGGCCACAGAGATAGTAGGGTTTACATGGAAACCGGAAAATGTGCAGAGTTATGCACTCAAGGCTGTTGTCGTTCCTGGTTCTTCTATAAGCGATACGAACGCAACAAACAATGAACTTAGCAAAGCCCAGGAAGTACTGCATAACGGTTACGTGGGTGACAAGCCTCTTGAGACCTATGCACACGGCAGAGTTAAAGGAGGCCTTATTTATGATTATGGAAACAGCACCTACAGTAATAAGGTCTTCAATGGCGACAGATATTCCGTAGGGCACACCCTTTCTCTCCCAGAGGGTGCAAGCGTAAAGTATGCAAGGCTCTACAATTTCTGGACATGGAGTGCAACAGTAACTACTGGAGTGCAGCCTTCTATGAGCCTGCAGTTTGAAGGGGAATCTCTTACCCCGGAAGCCGAATACAGCGATCAGAAAGGCTGGGGTTCGCAGTATGACTATCCGACTGGGACCTGGGCTTATAACGTAACAGGGCTTGTGAGCGGAAGCGGTAGTTATACTACAATGGTTACAAACACCCATGCAGACTCCGGGAATTTTGTTTGTCTTGACGGTATTGGCCTGCTTGTGGTGTATGAAGATGCCTCTGGCAAGGAAATAGAGTACTGGGTCAATGAAGGCTGTGATATGGTCAGCACAATGGGCACTTCTGGAGGCTTAACTCCTGAGGAGGCTGCCGTAGATATACCATTTACAGGCGGTTCTATAGACCTCAATAATGTGGACGAGGCCCATCTCTGGACTACAGTCCAATCTGGTGGGCATACTGGCATATCTCTGGAATTTAATGAAATGAAATTCCCAGGTGTTTATGACTCAACTCCTTATTCTGATCTTGATATCGATGAGGCAAGGCCTGTCGGAGCTTATCTCATGGCAGAAAACAATAAGGCCAGGATAGTTCCTCCAGCAATTACCAATGAAAACGGTGACTACCTTGTTCCTTCAAATGCAATTCTTGTTGTCAGCTATAAGGATGGAACCCCGGATACTCCCCCTGCTACTCCAGCACTTTCCCTCTCTGCAAGTAATTTAAATCTTACAGTAGGGAAGGAGACTGAAGTTACGTATATTGTACTGAGTTCAGGTACTCCTGTTGAAGGTGTACTTCTGAATCTGAGCGGCTGTGCAACAGGTTCTGGAACTACTGATGCTTCCGGAAAAGCTGTAATTAAGGTAAATGCAAGCTGTGAAGGCATCATTAGTGCAAAAGCAAGCAAGGTAGGCTATACAGGTGCAGAGCTTTCCCAGGAGGCAAAAAAAGCAACCTCCCCCTCAGATCCTTCCTCTCCAACTACACCCTCAGGGCCAAGTTCCTCTGCAACGGTATCACTTAACGTGACTATCATACCTGCAATTTCCCTGACTGTCTCACCGGATTCGATAGATTTCGGAACCATGAGCCCGGGAACGCCGAGCCAAACTTTCCCCCTGACTCTCCAGAACAAAGGAGGCACCTGTATAAAAGTGAAAGCTGAAGTAAAAGACCAGGAAAAAGGCCCCTTCATGACGGGACTTTTCATTGACAATGGAATATGGTCCAGCTACTCCAAATTCATAGCTGTGGATAGACCGGAGACCGCGCAAGTCTATCTTGACCTCCCGGTAAACTATTCGTCTTCAGGACAGTTCCAGGGAAGCCTCATTTTCTGGGCAGAAGCCGCTTGATAAGGTTGTTTTTTTCGGTTCAGGGAAAAATAATAAAGTTGAGAAAAAAGTTAAAATCCCTGCCGAAAAAACCCATTTATTTTTTGGCTTATAGGATCTGAGATATCTTTCTGATTTTGTAATATTAAGGTTAAAATTAATGATACCAGGGTCCTTCCAAATCGATGCTAAAAATAAGGATATAGGATGCTTATTTTGGCTATCAGGTATGCATTCCAAATTCTCCTAATAAAATTAGACTTTAAAAACTGGTTTTTTTGATAATAGCCTATAATTATCTTTAAAACTGATAAATAAACGAATAGAATCTTATTTGCTTACAGTTTTTATAATTTCTAAATAAGGCCCATGATATCACTTTCTTCCACACGAAATTCAATACTGAAATCCAAGAAAAAAAGAGATTTAATCCACTAATTGAAGTATATAAGATATTTAAATGGGAAATAAATCATTTAAAGTATGTACTTTAATTGGAAAATAAACAACACTATATCTATTGAGTAAATAAGGCTTGATAGTCCTTTAAAAACTTATCTCATTTAAGGAGTCTAATATAATAATATCTGTTACTTATTAAATATAAATTAACAATTTCATATAAATAATAGAATAACTATCTTATTAAATAAGCGAATAAATAAATATATATTTAAAAATTAAAATAAAGTCACAAAAACTCGATTATTAATTTAGTTTGCTTTAATGAGTATTTGCTCAGACAAAGGAGTAGATCTGTTTATTTGAAGCCTTATAAGCATGGATCTGCTATTATACTCCAGATAAAAAATGAGATTTATGTGCCTTTAAGAATCATTTAGAAACATTGATATATATGAAAAGTTGTTAATAAAAAATTGGTTTGTATTAAACTTTAGATATAATTGGGAAGAAGTTATGGAGAAAGGATTCTGAAACATCTATGTCAAAAAATAATTCTATATATAACAGAAAATTTTAGTTAACTGATTTAAAGCAAATTTTAAATTTTTTAAATTACAATGGCCGCAACCTGGTTTTATTTTTTTGAACAGATTATATTTCTGTTATTTCCTTAACGGGAGCTGTTGCGCACCGAGCTCAGGATTTTTTCTCTAAACAGTTAGAGGAGGAAGACTTACGAATAGGAAACTTTCATTTATATGGATCACAGCAGTCCTGTGCCTTGTCCTGATCACAGGCACCGGAGCTGCAGATGACTATGTAGGGGGTATCCCACTTACAACAGTCAAGAGCGGCACGGTGACCGGCGACCTCTACGTCTCCGGAAACCCTCCATCAGCGGTTTTTAGTAAAGTTGTAGACAGGACGTTTACCCTCCCGGCCGCTGCCGTAGAAAAGCCAGACAGGGTCAAGTGGGCCCGTCTCTACATATCAAGCTACTGCGGGCATATGCAGGATGCAAAGTATATTACATACACCACTAAAGTCGACTGGAACAACGACGGAACCTGGGACAGCACCTGGACAGAAACTGACAATCAGCGCTTCATCTACATGCAGGGAGGAGACTACGGTGACGGCGGCAATGACAACAGCGAGTTTGCTGGGCACGGTACCGGGGAACCATATCTGATGGTCAACGACCATACCAACCGGGTGACGAGCGACTACCTGAGCACTTATGATGTGACGGACCTCATTCAGGTTGACCAGCCCACCATCAAGGTGAACGTAGATGCAACAGGGTCCTATGACGGCCGTATCAAGGTAGTCGAGCTAGTTGTCGCGTACGATGATCCTTCTTCGAAAGAAGAGACGTATTATTGGATTAACGAAGGGCATGACGTCTGCTCGTATTATGTGGAGGATAACGACGATGCTGTTGCCGTTGGAAGCACCAGCTTTGACACGTCTGGGCTCTCAGGCATTAGCTCGGCTGTACTCATCGCCGACTACATGGCGAGCAACAATGGATACTACGGTTTCCCAACAGCAGAAAATAATTTCGTTGCATCAGATAAGTCAGGATCATTTACAAATATAGAGCTCGACCAGAGCAGTCCTGATGAGCAGGGACCCTTCTCAGGTTGTGATTCATGGGATGTGACCTCATTAGTTGAAAACCGCAACAGTGTCACGTTCGCCTATGCACGTCACCTGCCGTCCACCGGTCTCGCACAATTCTACAAGATCCCCCTCGCGTTCCTTGTAGTAAAAAAACCGCTTCAATCGAGACCCGCACCTCTTGCCGACTTTACGGCTAAACCTACCTCAGGTGATGCCCCACTCACGGTTCAGTTTACCGATGCTTCAACCGGCACTGTTTCTTCCTATGCCTGGGACTTTAATAACGACGGCACCGTAGATAGTACCGAACAGAACCCATCATATACTTACACTACAGCGGGAACTTACACTGTTAACCTTACTGTTAGTAATGCTGGGGGAAGCGATTCCGAGGTAAAGACTGAACACATAACCGTAAATGAAGTGCCGGTAGCAACTAACGACCTCAGCATATCTGGAACCGTGGTCCCGGTGCCTGCCAGTGCGGTTTTTGCAAGAGAAACAAATCAGGTAAAGGTTAACAATATCAAGAACACCGGAAATGCCACTCTTAGCAATATTTCGCTATACCTGTACGCAAGTGATGTATCCAATGGAACAGTTCCCGTTAACACGACAGTGATCGCATCCATTGAAGGCGGAAAGACGGCCACAGTAACCCTGACCGACCCAACTATCCGCAACCTTGAAGGCGGGACTGTAATTTACACTGCTGTTGTTGACCCTGAGAACCTGATCGCTGAAACCAATGAAGATAACAACTACAAGAACAGTGCTGCCAAACCGCTTAGATACAACGGGTATAAGGGCAAAGGTATCTACTGGGAAGGCGGGAGCAACATCACCACCAAACATACCTATGACCTCAAGGGGAACCTTCTCTACTCCACACAGCCTGAATCCGCTTACAAAAGTGTAGAATGGGATACCCGGACAGAGACATGGAATGCAAGCAACCTTTCGGTCCCGAGTGGTTCCACTATAGAAAAGGTCTTACTTTATTTCGCCTACAACTGGGACCAGACGCCTGGTGGATATCCGTGGTTGAATCTTAACTTCAACGGAAACGTCATTGAGGACGGAAACATCTCTACAGGAAACGGAAACCTCTACAGGGACTGGAGCAATTTTGGTGCATATGAGTATCATGAATATGGGCTCTGTGTCTACGATGTAACCGACTTGTTTAGTTCTGAAGGAAACATCCTTGTAACGAACCCCTACAATAGTGATTACAACAAAGTCGCTCTGTATCCAAGCACGCTTGTTGTGGTCTACAGCAACCCTAACGAAACCAGGAAGCAGATCTTCATCAATGAAGAATGCGACGAACTGGCCTTATCTTTTACCAGTTATGGGACCACTCCTGAAGAGGCTACAGCATATGTTCCTTTTACCGGCATGACTATTGACAAAGCAAATGTCACAAACGCTACGCTGTACAGCTTCGCAGGAAGTGCTGGACCAGATGAAGGAAACCTGCTGTTCAACGGAAATATTGTGGCAACCAACGCATGGAATGGAAGTTCATCCACTGCAAGTCCCCTGGTCTTTAATGCAACGGACTACATCACTGAAACAGAAAATGAGTTCGGAGTCCAGGCAACGACAAGTGGAGGTATGGATGCACTCCAGCAGATCCTTGTAGTTGAATATATGGAAGAAACTGTAGCTGCACCTGTTGCCAACTTTACGGCTACACCTATCTCAGGTGATACTCCACTCAGAGTAAACTTTACCGATACTTCAACCGGTATTGTCTCGTCCTATGAATGGGACTTTGACAATGACGGCACCGTGGATAGTACTGAACAGAACCCCTCACATACTTACACTACTGCGGGAACTTACACTGTTAATTTAACAGTTAGCAATGCAGGTGGAAGTGATTCCGAGGTAAAGACTGGCTACATATCCGTAAGTGAACCACTACCGTCAGCGCCTGTTGCCAACTTTACGGCTACACCTATCTCAGGTGATGCTCCGCTCAGAGTAAACTTTACCGATGCTTCAACCGGTATTGTCTCGTCCTATGAATGGGACTTTGACAATGACGGCACCGTAGATAGCACTGAACAGAACCCGTCATATACTTACACTACTGCGGGATTATACACTGTGAGCCTCACTGTTGCAAATGCAGGTGGAAGTGATTCCAAGGTAAAGACTGACTACATATACGTAAGTGAAGTGCCGGTACCATATCCTGACCTTGTTGTCTCCAGTATAAATCCGAACGCCGGAGAAATCTTTGCAAATGAACCAAACAGTATCTCAGCTACGGTAGAGAACAGAGGTTCTGCTGCTGCCGGACCCTTCACAGTCGGTTTTACTGTGAACGGTGTTGTTATGGATGTCGCAGTTGACAGCCTCTCAGCTGGAGCCAGCACTATAGTTTCAATATTTGATCCTTCAATCCGGGGCTATGGAGACAGGGTTGATGTCACTGTCACAGCTGACTCAAAAAACAGTGTCATTGAGTCTAATGAAACAAACAATGTTCTTTCCCTTACAAAGAACGTTTTATACAACGGGTATAAGGGCAAGCGGTATACCGGTGGAAATGACATAGTCACGAAGGCTGTTTTTGAAGGAAAGTACGGGCTTCTCTACTCTTCCGGAAATACGGCATATATGTCAGCTAACTGGACCGAAAAAACTTATACATGGACATCAACAGACCTTCCCATCCCTGAAGGAGCTGAGATAGAAAGTGCCAGGCTTTACCAGCCGTATACCTGGAACAAGATGGCAAATGATCCGGCTTTTACGATGTCTTTCAATAACAAAGTAGTAACGACAATTGCCAGATATAAAGACCAGAAGAGTTATGGGAACTATGACTATCCTTCCGGGCTTTATGTCTACAACGTGACTTCATTGTTTGACAAAGCAGGAAACAGCATTACTCTCACCCCGGAGGCCGGCAGCAATTACGGGCTATATGGGGCATATCTGGTTGTCGTTTACAGTGATTCGACAACGACTGAGAAAAAGATCTGGATCAATGATGGGTTTGACCTACTTGCATCTAAAAATTCCTATGCTGTCAGCAGTGAGGAGGCTACGGCGTATTCTCTCTTCGGCGATGTAAACGCGACAGGTGTCTCTAAAGCTACAGCAATAGCTATCATTGCAAGTGGAAACGATGAATCCAGAAGCAAGTTCTTTTTCAATGCCAATGAGTACACAGGTTTCTGGCCGGATTATCAGACAGATACGCAGATAGGCTTCTCTTCCTACAATGTAACCGAAGCGATTGAGAGCGGAATGTTTATTTCTTCCAGGGTACAGAGTTACGACGCAGGAGCAGGCGGAGACAGCATGTCTGCCATGAACGTTATTCTGGTGGTTGAGTATATTGGAAGCGGGGATGAAACAGAAGCTCCGGTTGCAGCTTTCAGCGCAGATCCGACTTCTGGCGAGGCTCCGCTGGATGTCCAGTTCACTGATGAATCTACTGGATCACCGACTTCCTGGGCCTGGGACTTTGATAACGACGGTACAATTGACAGCACTGATCAGAACCCCCTGTTTACCTACAATAATGCCGGTAATTACACTGTAAACCTCACTGTTACAAATGCAGGTGGAAGTGATTCCGAGGTAAAGAATAGCTACATAACCGTAAGTGAAGTGCCGGTACTATATCCTGACCTTGTTGTCTCCAGTATAAATCCGAACGCCGGAGAAATCTTTGCAAATGAAGCAAACAATATCTCGGCAACGGTAGAAAACAGAGGTTCTGCTGCTGCCGGGCCCTTCACAGTCGGTTTTACTGTGAACGGTGTTGTTATGGATGTCGCAGTTGACAGCCTCTCAGCTGGAGCCAGCACTATAGTTTCAATATTTGATCCTTCAATCCGGGACTATGGAGACAGGGTTGATGTCACTGTCACAGCTGACTCAAAAAACAGTGTCATTGAGTCTAATGAAACAAACAATGTTCTTTCCCTTACAAAGAAAGTTTTATACAACGGGTATAAGGGCAAGCGGTATACCGGTGGAAATGACATAGTCACGAAGGCTGTTTTTGAAGGAAAGTACGGGCTTCTCTACTCTTCCGGAAATACGGCATATATGTCAGCAAACTGGGCCGAAAAAACTTATACATGGACATCAACAGACCTACCCATCCCTGAAGGAGCTGTGATAGAAAGTGCCAGGCTTTACCAGCCGTATACCTGGAACAAGATGGCAAATGATCCGGCTTTTACGATGTCTTTCAATAACAATGTAGTAACGCCAATTGCCAGATATAAAGACCAGAAGAGTTATGGAAACTATGACTATCCTTCCGGGCTTTATGTCTACAACGTGACTTCATTGTTTGACAAAGCAGGAAACAGCATTACTCTCACCCCGGAGGTCGGGAACACTTACGGGCTATATGGGGCATATCTGGTTGTCGTCTACAGTGATCCGACAGAGACTGAGAAAATGATCTGGATCAATGATGAGTTTGACCTACTTGCATCTAAAGATTCCTATGCTGTCAGCAGTGAGGAGGCTACGGCGTACGCTCTCTTCAGGGGTGTAAACGCGACAGGTGTCTCCAAAGCTACAGCAATAGCTGTCCTTGCAAGTGGAAACGATGACTCCAGAAGCAAGTTCTTTTTCAATGACAATGAGTACACAGGTTTCTGGCCGGATTATCAGACAGCTACGCAAATCGGCTTCTCTTCCTACAATGTAACCGAAGCAATTTGTGGCGGAACGGATGAGGAAATGGATTCTGGAATGGATGTCGGAGTGTATATCAGTGCGACGGTAGGCAGAATGGATGAGGCCAGGATACAGAGTTATGACACAGGAGCAGGCGGAGACAGTATGTCTGCCATGAACGTAATTCTGGTGGTTGAGTATATTGGAAGCGGGGATGAAACAGAAGCTCCGGTTGCAGCTTTCAGCGCAGATCCGACTTCTGGCGAGGCTCCACTGGATGTCCAGTTCACTGATGAATCTACTGGATCACCGACTTCCTGGGCCTGGGACTTTAATAACGACGGTACAATTGACAGCACTGATCAGAACCCCCTGTTTACCTACAATAATGCCGGTAATTACACTGTAAACCTCACTGTTACGAATGCAGGTGGAAGTGATTTCGAGGTGAAGCGGAATTATATCAATGTATCTGAGCCGCCTACACCAAAACCCGACGCCTCATTCACAGCTGACGTAACGAGCGGTACTGCTCCCCTCACTGTCAATTTCACGGACCAGTCTACAGGTACACCGACCTCATGGCACTGGGACTTTGGAGATGGTGGGAGCGCTATTGAGCAGAACGCCATGCATAGCTATGCATCTGCTGGAACCTACACTGTAACCCTTACGGTTGCAAATGCAGGTGGAAGTGACAGTGAAATTAAAACGAACTACATAACTGTCTCAGCACCGGAAATTCCAGATACAGAAAAACCTGTGTTTGATTCTGTAGTCCTCTTCCCTGCAAAAACAACACCTGGTTCGATAATCAGTATCAGTGCAAACATAACGGATAACGTCGCTGTAACAGAAGTTCTAGCAGGACAGGTACAGCTCACAAATATAGATGGAATCTGGAAGGGCAATATAACTGCTCCTTCTTCACTTGGAGAC
>JASGVX010000088.1 GCA_030054735.1 Methanobacteriota archaeon
GATAGCGTACCGAAAGTTCTGTAAAATATGATTGACTCTGTATCCTTTTTCTTCATCACAAAAATAAGGAGGCAGAGTCAATGGTAGATTTATTCTCTCTCATAAAAGATTATCTTGTCGATCAAGAAGCTGGAATTCGTTGTTTAATTACGTGGTTTTTAAACCTTGTCATGGAGGAAGAAGCCCTTCTCCAAGCTGGTGCAGAACGTTACGATAGGACCTCTTCCCGTAAAGCTAGTCGAAACGGCTACAAGCCGCGAACCCTTCTTACCAAGTATGGAGAAGTTGAATTATTAAAGCCTCAATTCCGTGAGTTTCCCTTTGAAACTCAGATCTTTGAGAAATATTCCCGAGTTGAACAGTCCATCTTATCCGCTGTAGCTGAATCTTACCTTCAAGGCGTTTCCACTCGAAGAGTGAATAAAGTCATGACTGCTTTAGGAGTTGAGGGAATATCAGCCTCGTCTGTTTCCAGGATTACAAAAGAGCTGGATGAAAAAGTCTCTGAATTCTTGTCAAAACCAAAAGAATACGAAATCCCTTATGTGTTTATTGACGCAACTTATCTCAAAGCAAGAGATGGATCTCATTACAAAAATAAAGCTCTCTTTATAGTTGCTGGAGTCAGGTATGACGGTTATCGTGAGATTCCTGGAGTAAAATTAGCAGACAGTGAATACTCTCTTTTCTGGGAAGATCTTTTCGATGACCTGAAAGAAAGAGGGTTGAGAGGGGTCAAGTTAATTGTTTCTGATGGTCATAAAGGAATTCAGAAAGCAGTTACAGAGTCTTTTATTGGATCAAGCTGGCAGATGTGTCACCTTCATCTGATGAGACAAGTTTTAACTGCCCACCTAACATCCCAAACTTTAATAATATGAGAACACAATCTATTCTAAAGTTGCTAATAAATTTCTATTAAGCGACTGACTTCATTAATAATGTTATTCGTAATATGAAATATTTGTTACCAGAAAGTGCCTTGTGGATAGGCCACTGGATAGTTGCTGGCAATCTAAATAAGATAAAAAAAATAGGTCTACCGGACGAATTATTCCACCGCCATAATGACTATCCGGCTGCCTGAATAATTAATAAGATACATACTTGAGTAATAAATGAGGCAAATTTCGAGCAGAGACAGGAAAAGGAAAATTGAGGCTCTGAGAGGATGGGACTGCTTTATACGGGGCAAACTCAGTTCTCAAAACCGGGTTGAGACTATGGAACAGGCGTCTTTTCATGTTGCAGCTCATTATTACAATTTTTAAGGGACGACTTTGCTCCATATCATATGAATACTTTCACCCCACGTCACTCAACTTTATATTCTCTGTTGCAGTAATATTAGAATGCCTCACAATAAATTATGATAACCATGAGGCTTGAGGAGAGTTAATATGAAGCAAACTGCCGAATCCATTAGAGAACGGTTTATGAAAATTGGCATCGATGTGCCTGTTGAGGACATCGAAAGCAGACTCGACGAGCTGATTAAGAAGTTCAAGGTACCTTCAAATGAAGCACAACGCAGTGTAACAAACTATTTTTTGAAGAAATATTCTATTCCTAAAAATGAGTTTTATGTCAGGCAGGCTGAACCCCAGCTCACCAAAATTGTGGATATTGTGGAGAACGGACAGTGGGCAAACCTTAATGCAAAGGTTGTTCAGCTATGGGAAAACACTCATGAATCCATATCTCAGGTCGGGCTTCTTGGAGATGAGACAGGAATCATAAAGTTTACCATCTGGAAAAATGCCGAACTTCCCCTTCTTGAACAGGGAGAGAGCTACCTCCTCCGGAGTGTAGTTGTTGGGGAATATAATGGGAGGTTCCAGGTCCAGTTTAATAAAAACAGTTCCGCAGAAAAGCTCACCGAGCCTGTTATAATGGGAGGAGGCGATTTCACTCCTGTAGCAAGGGAGGCCGAGCTCAGGAACATTGCTGATCTTTCCGGGAACCAGTGGGCAACAATAAGAGGAAAAGTTGTCCAGCTCTGGGAGAACTCACATGAATCTATAGAACAGGCAGGGCTTATAGGTGACGAAACCGGAGTGATCAAATTTACTAACTGGGCAAGTTCCGAACTTCCGGTTATGGAAGAAGGCAAGAGCTACATGCTGAAAAATGTGGTAGTTAGCGAATGGAACGGAAAGGCTCAGGTACAGCTTAACAGGTCAAGTTCCATAGAAGAACTCGATGAAGATATTGAAGTAAGGACCTCCATGTTTACATATTTCGGTGCAATGGTTGATATTCAGACCGGATCTGGACTTATAAAACGCTGCCCTGAATGCAAAAGAGCTCTGGTTAAAGGTGCCTGTGCAGAACATGGGAAGGTTAAAGGAGAATACGACCTCAGGATAAAGGCAGTCCTCGATGCCGGAACTTCTACCCAGGACGCTCTGATTAACAGGGAACTTACCGAAGAGCTTTCAGGGATCTCTCTTGACAGTGCCATTGCAATGGCTGCAGATGCTCTTGATCCCGGTGTTGTACAGGACAAACTGAAGCACGAGCTTGTCGGCAGGTATTATACCGTCACAGGGCACAAGCTTGACCGCTATATCCTTGTGGAATCGATTATTCCAAGTACTTCTCTGGACAGGGAGCTCCTTGACCAGATGCTTTCTGAACATCTTGCCGAACAGGAGGTGGAGTAAATGCCAGGTTTCTTCAGGGAGCCGGCCCGCCGGGTTTTTGCCAAAGAGCTGAAAGACTCAAACCTTACCTCAAAGGATGAAAATGATCAGTATGCTCCTCAGTATCTCCTCACCCCTACAGGGGCGAATGTGAACCGCATCTTTATTGTGGGTACACTTATCGAAAAAGAGGATATAGGCAGCGACTCCGAATATTGGAGGGGCAGGGTTTCTGATCCCACTGGTTCCTTCCTTATATATGCAGGGCAGTACCAGCCTGAAGCTGCTCAGTTCCTTGCTGAATGCGAAATACCAGCTTTTGTTGCGGTAATTGGTAAGACCAGTACCTATACTACAGACGATGGAAATGTATTGACCTCAATTCGTTCGGAATCTATCCAGCAGGTGGATGAGCTGACGAGGAACCTCTGGGTACTTGACACTGCAAAGCAGACTCTTGAGAGGATAAGAGCAGTTGAGGCACAGGAAGACCCCAACTCAAAGCTTGCAAAAGAACACTATTCCATTGATACGGAGATTTACCGCGAAATGGTGAAAAAATCTCTCGAAACCCTTAAAGACAATACATAAAAGGAGTAATAAGTTTTGTAACCAGGTAAAGTCTTGTAATTAAGCAGTCAGAAATTCAGGGACTTTTTATCCTGAATTTCC
Organism: Methanobacteriota archaeon; assembly: GCA_030054735.1. Classification (GTDB taxonomy): domain Archaea; phylum Halobacteriota; class Methanosarcinia; order Methanosarcinales; family Methanosarcinaceae; genus Methanosarcina. The sequence goes on from JASGVX010000088.1 coordinate 3,318, forward strand.
CATTTTTAATACAGAAACTTTATGCTTCTGAAGCGTTTCCAAATCCTTTTTTGATTTATATATTTATTTTATATATTTATTTTATATATTTATTTTACATATTTATTTTCCATATTTATTTTATACTGCTTTTATTTATTTTTTTCTTATTCTTTTTCATATTTCTTTCCAGATAGATTTCGAGGTTTAATTTACCGAGGAAATTTCTCCTTTTTTCACGAAATTGAAAAGGCGAAAGACAAAATCTAAATAAATAAGAGAAGCAGATATAAAACAAATATTGTGTGGTTGAATTAGAACTTATGCTAAAATTAATTATCAATAAGTATATGAGATGATCTTGTGAAAACCTATCTTGTAGTCTGGTTCAGTAGTGAAGGAGTCCGTCCATCTGAGGTAAACCAGAGGTTGTTGTCCCTGGGTTTTGAACCCATGCAGGGCAGCTACGACTTTGTATATAACTGGGACAGCAATGTTGATGTTGAAAAAATTCTCGTGTTTGGGGATAAAGTCTATCTAAGCCTCCAGGGTACAGGTGTAATGTTCAAACTGGAGACCGTGTGAATTTTAAGGAGTACACTAAATAAGTAGTCCCAGAGACCTCGCCTAGCGAGGCATGTGCCTGAGTTCTAGCAATAAGAGGCCCTTTAACGGTTTTTCTACTATTTAAGAATCTCTGGCAGCCTTAGCTGCTTATGCACTTTTTATTTATGGCTCTCTTCTTCTTTTTGTCTTTTCAGGGCATCCCGGAACTTAATATATTCACAGCTTTCTCCTTCAAGTACAAGTACCCTTCCTTCTATACTCCCTTTTTCGATTATGAGTTCTACTACACTTGGATTTGACATCCTGGGGTTTGTAGGAGAGCCAGGGCAGATGAGCATTACATCCTTTCTTTCAATCAAAGGGCAGTGAAGGTGCCCGAAAATCAGGACATCCACTCCCATTTCTTTTGCCAGGTAGCCCTGGGCGGTTGTATCCATTACTGAGAGCCCTCCTTCGTGAACCACCCCAATTTTTACCCCTTCAACCTCAAATATCAGCCTTTCGGGAAGGAGTTTTTTTAGTTCTGAGCTATCATCGTTTCCGGAAACGGCTTTCAGCTTTCCGCTGGCATTAAATGCATTATATGCTTTTATAGTGTTGAAATCCCCAGCATGGACGATCAGGTCGCAGTCTTTGAGAAGGGTTTGAAGCTGTCCGGGAATCTCTCCTGTTTTAAGATGTGTATCAGAAAGTACAATCAGTTTCATGGGAAACCTCCATTATAGTGTAAAATATACCATTTATAGATAAAAATGTGCAGCGTAAACTTCAGGAAACCTGAGAATCACACTTGAATTAAAATTTTGTGCTTAATATTAAAAATGGAAGGTTCGAGTTCCAGACCCATGTATTATGGAACCCGAAATACAACATGTTAAAAACGAAATATATTTATAAACGAAATATATTTATTCGACTGTCAGGTCCACGAGTTCATACTCGAGGTTCTCGGTCTCCAGCCTGTTCAGGAGAGCAGAGACCTGTTCATCCACTGAAACTACAAGGGATGAAAGCCCGTGATACGCAGCCTCAATAACGGATTCATTTGTTCCGAACATGACATTAGGGATTATATTGATTTTGCGAAGGGCAATTAACGACTCCACACCGATTGCTGCTATATAGGGTTTTGAGCCTGCCAGCATCTTAAGGCGCTCGAAGTCTACTTTTCTTGACCCACCGCGTTCAACCCTGGGCACCTTACAGATAGTAATAGTTGCATTTTCCAGGTCTATAAGGCCCTTGAGTCTGGTCACTCCCACATCTTCCCCTTCGGCAGCATCTGAGATGATAGTGCCTGATGCGCCTGTCATTTCCTTGCTGCTTACATAGAGGAGCCCCCTTTCCATTTTCAGGTAGACCTGCTGGCCTTCTTTGACCTCTTCTCTTGTAATGGCTGTCCAGGTAGAGACATGGCTGATTATATCCTCCATGACAAATCGGGCGTACTGCTTCATTTCTGTGGCATTCTCAAGGACCCACTCTACGCCTTCTTTTGTTATCCTGTACCGGACGCGGCCCTCGGTGACAATAAGCCCATCATTCACAAGCTCCTTTATGTATTCGGAAACTGCCTGGGGGGTTATTCCTATTTTTGCGGCAATTTCTTTTTGCCTTACATTGGGCTGGCGGGCTGCAATCTCAATAAGAACCTGAAACTTGGTGACTCCGCTCTTGGTCTGGAGGATTTTAATCATCAATCGTAATTCTCCTCTACATCTTCAATTAATTTTAATCTCTGCCCCATTACTGAAAGCCTTTCGGACCTGCGGGCAACAGCACAGATATAGAACGGATTCTTGTTAAGAGTCCTTGTGAGGTTGCTCATTGAGGTATTGCCTTCTTCTACCAGTTTTTCCAGATCTTCCATAGCGTCCTTAACCTCTTCATATGGCTTGAAGGTCAGCATAATGATGTCACTGAGATCTTCAAAGGAACACTGAAAGTTCACCTGAACCTTTGAATAAGAACTGTGGTATTCTTTTGAGGGTTTTTGTCCGGCTTCAGGGACTCTCCACTGGCTTTCGAGGAGCCCGGCTTTTTTCAGAATATGAAGGCTTTTTGATGAATCTGCGCCTATAAACTCATCGATTTCCGCTCTGGTCATCCATTTGTTAGAAAGTGCATCGAATATTTTTTTATGGGTTCTGGATCCAAAAGTCCTGAGTAATGGTACTAAATAGGAAGGATCATTAATTATTCGAGTTCTTTTACCCATTTATGTCCTCTCCTTCTCACCTTATGATATCGGTTTCAAATATGATAAAGATTTGTGATGTGATTATTTTTAATAAGCAATTTCAAGCCCTTCGGGCCCATCCCAGGAAAAAATAGGGGCAGCACGCTTCAGTCCGCGTGCCTTTTCATGCAGGGCATGAGCAACAATCGGGAGGGCAATGGTAGCATCCACAAAAACCTGCACTTTTTTTGCCTGAGGTGCAATCTTACCCCAGGAAACCGCTTCGTCAAAAGTGCAGCCTGAGAGCCCACCCCAGTGCGGAGAATCCGATGTATATTGAATGGCATATTCATGTCCTGCGACATCCACTCCCATAATCGATGCTATCACTTCGGTCTGCTGGATAAAGTTCTTAGGGACTCCCCCTCCTACATAGACCACGCCCGTATGCCCGGATTTTTCCACTATACGGGTGATTTCGTCAACATCCTTTATCTGGTCTATTTCAAGTTTGAGCCCTCTTCTTCTTGCAATTGTAAGCCCTATACCTATGGAACTATCACACAGGGCAGGAACAAATATAGGGACATTGTGCCTGTATGCGCTTACTATTATTGAATCCTCCCCAGCTCCTCTCTTTACAAGCTCCTTTCCAAACAGGTACATGAACTCCCTTGAAGAACAGCTTATTTCTCCGATTTCTTCTGCAAAATCTGCAACCAGGTTATCTGTGGTTCTGAATTCTTCTTCAACTGCAAAGACATCATAGATTCTGTCCACACCATGTTCAAAGAGATTTTCATCATTGGCTAAATGTGAGCCCACATAGTGTTTCCTGCCGAGGGCTTCGTGAGAATCGTGGAACAGGTTTGCCCCTGTGCTTACGAGGCAGTCGATCATCCTTTCCCGGATCAGGTAGGAAATAACCCTGCGCATGCCGGCAGGAACCATGGCTCCGGATAGGCCCATAAACACGGTCGTATCCTTTTCTCTGAGCATGTTATGCCAGGCCTGAACTGATTCAGCAAGCTTTCTGCCCTGAAAACCTGTTTTGAGCATTCCATCCATTAATTCGCTTACAGGCCTGTCCTTTACATCAATTGGAACTGTCGGGTTGTTCGTAAATACATTATGATGCATACCATTCTCCACACAAATATAACAGATTTTTATAGTTTTGCCTGTGGTCTTTATCGTCCTGCTTTGCAGGTACCCGGCAATAGAGGTAAGAGGCGCAAATAAGATCAAATGATATATATTTTTTAAATATCAATATATGCAGACCCTCTTGCCTGGTGACTTCTCACAGAGAGCAGCTTCTCCCAGGGGAGCTTGATTTGCTGTGTTTAAAAGTCATAAATTATGTGAAATGAGTATAATGAATAGTTTGATGATCACTGATGAATAGTTTGATGATCACTGATGAATAGTTTGATGATCACTGATGAATAGTTTGATGATCACTGATGAATAGTTTGATGATCACTGATGAATAGTTTGAT
>JASGVX010000089.1 GCA_030054735.1 Methanobacteriota archaeon
TAATTTTTTCCTGTAAATGTTACTTTTGTTTATGTTCCTCAAATTAAATAATAATTATATATAAAATTTTAATATCTATATGAATTGTATATTTAAAAAGTACTAACAATTATTTTTAAGATTAGAAAATCATATTATCAACAACAAGAGGTAAATAAATAAAAAAGTAGGAAGAGTCTGGTTCTTGCAGGTGTAAATTTCTTCAGTAATCATGAGATATGTTGAAAAACGTTATCTGTTACATCGCCAACATGATGAAACAAATATATGGACTTTATGAAAGGAAACAGAATAAATTAAGTCATAATGAATTCATCACACAGTTGAGGACACACTTGAGGATATATTACATAAAAGATTATAAACAGTTATTCTTACCATATAAAATATTTAAACATGTTTGATATCTAATATTGTCTTAAAAATATTACTTAATTCTATGATAAAAATAGAAAATATTAAATAGAATGCTGCTGTATATACGTGCTTCATGACGAGGACTAATATAATTATCTGGAAATACTTACAAGCTGTCCAGCTAATTTCAACTGATATAAAGAATAATTCATTATTAAATAGAACTAATTTTGAGATTTATAACATTAAATGGTATAAAATAGATAGAAAAATATTAAATATAAGTTCCTCGTAATATTACTAACCAGATTCAAAAACATTTAAACTCCGGTAGCATATCCAGTTAATAAAAGAAGCAGTAACGCCTGGAATTCCTTACTTGAATGAGGCAGGCAAGGGGTTTCAGGCGCCAACTATTTTTCAAACTCGGCTCGTATTCTGAAAATACCTTCAAAAAGCATTTTACACAATAATCTGACATTGAGCCTATTATGAAAATAACCTGGAGAAGCCCTTCTGCCTGCTTGATCACATAAGCTATTAAGCTCAGCTCCTGTTAACTAATTCACTAAAAACTAAAATGCCTGAGAGCTATATACAGGAATGCTAGAGTACATCTACTGTCATTTATTACGAATTTTTATATAGGGAAGCAGCCAGATTTCCTTTGAATTCAAAAATTTATCACAGGCTCCAGGGATGATAAAAAATGTTTAAAACACGCCTCAGAGACTTTCTTCTTACAAAAGACGACTGGCTTTTTGCAGTTTCTGATTACTTCCGTAAAGATGGAATAAGATCAACACTCCGCTATGTTCCGGATGAAAATGGAGAAAGGGAGTTAGACGGGAAGCGCTACAAAAAATACGATTTCGGCCCGGCTTTCGAATTTATGAAAAAAAACAGGCCGGACTGGGTCCAGGATGTCCATGTTGTCCCGGAATCAGAAGTAAAAAAGGTGCTCCGGCCCTCTGACGTAATTCCCGGACTTGTGAATTCCGACAGCCGTATAAGGGCAATTGTAAAAGTGCTTGACAGGGCAGGAATTCCCAGGACAAGTATGGGAGTAACAGGCTCAATGCTTGCAGGCCTCCAGAATGAAAGTTCAGACATAGATTTTGTAGTCTACGGCCCCATGTGGTTCAGGGCAAGAGATGCCATAACTACAGCAAAACAGCAGGAAGGGGCCATAAAAGAGGTCGATGAGGAAATCTGGCAGAGCATTTACAGAAAAAGAATCCCTGAGATCTCTTTTGACGAATTCATGATCCACGAATACAGGAAAGGCAACCGCGGCATGGTTGAAGGCAGCTATTTCGACCTCCTCTTCGTGCGGGAATGGGACCAGATCAAAGAGCCTCTCCTGCGGGGTAAGGACACGGTCAAAATGAAAATTGAAGCCGAAGTCAAAAACGCTGACTTTGCCTTTGACAGCCCCTCCTACTACAAGATAGAACATGACGAAATCGACCATGTGCTCTCTTACACCCATACCTATGCAGGCCAGGCCCTCCCGGGCGAGATAATAGAAGCCCGTGGTGTGGTCGAAGAAACAGGAGATATCAAACGGCTTGTCGTTGGCACCTCAAGGGAACCAAAAGGGGAATGGATAAGGTCTCTTACCTGGCTCGAAATGTGCGGCTACATGTGATTACAGAATAATATACAGCATAATATACAGCACAATATACAGCATAATATACAGTATAAATATAGAAAGGAAGGCTTCAACTAACCTTCCTCAGTCCTGAAATATTTACTTCATTTTTCTCTTCTTCAGGGCTGCATATGATGCCAGTACCCCGGTTGCTGAAAACAAAATACCAGCTCCAGGGGTACCTTTATTTTCCTTTTCTTCATTTGAAGCCGGATTTCCTTCTCCGGATGCCTCTCCTGTGCTCTTGAGATTATATTCCTGAAATCTGGCAGGAGTGATTTCAACTGACTGGCTTCTTTTTTCCAGGCTTACAATAGCAAAAGGCGAAAATCCCGGAGTTTCTGCCCTGAAGTAGAAGTAAGCTTCATCTTCTCTGGTCAGGGTTGTGGGCAGTGCGTTCCATTTGTTATTGCTGTACCTGCAAAGGGTTATTGTGCTTTTATCAATACCGTTTTCGGAAAGCCATGTCCGCTTTACCCTGAAACTTATCCGGGCGTTTTTAATGTTTTCTGACCTTGAAAAGCCACTGTTTCCCACCCATATATTCAGGTTTTTGTAGACGCTTCCGGGAGCAGGTTCCTTCACTAATGAGGACGTGTTCTTCAGCATTTCAACAATTGTGCTTGTTTTTCCAAAGCTCCTAATAGGGTCAAACTCAACAGAAACGATCTCGTTTGTCTCTCCCTTGAAATTGTAGCGGGTGTGAATTCCTTTGAAAACCTGCCTATTTGAGACCTCTTTGAGATCAACGTTTCTGCTCGGTTCCGGAGAACCTACAGCACCTCCAGCTCCGCCGCTACTTCTCCCTTTTTCACTGCTTCCACCTTTTTCACTGCTTCCCCCATTTTTACTATTCTCTCCGTCTCCACTGCTTCCACCTTTTTCACTGCTTCCCCCATTTTTACTATTCTCTCCGTCTCCACTGCTTCCCCCATTTTTACTATTCTCTCCGTCTCCACTGCTTCCCCCATTTTTACTATTCTCTCCGTCTCCACCGCTTCCCCCATTTTTACTATTCTCTCCGTCTCCACCGCTTCCCCCATTTTTACTATTCTCTCCGTCTCCACCGCTTCTCCCATTTTCACTATTCTCTCCGTCTCCACCGCTTCCCCCATTTTCACTATTCTCTCCGTCTCCACCGTTTCCTCTGAAAGAATCTGCTTCCTCAGTAACTGTAATATAAGCTCTTTTTGTCTCGGTGTCGCTTCCGTAGCTAGTGTTAATTGCCTTTAGGGATACGTTATAGCTTCCTGTGGATGCATAGGTCCATACCGGATTTTTCTCAAACGAGTCAATGCTTCCGTTTCCATCAAAGTCCCATTCCCAGGAATCCGTATTCCCCGAAGATAAGTCCGTAAACTGAACTGTAAGAGGAGGAGTACCGGAAAGAGGACTTGCAGAAAAGTCAGCTCCGGGAATCAGGGATGCCACTATTATTTCCAAATCCCCTGTGATGGGAACTGCTGAAACAGAATATCCGGAAATATTGCCTGAGATTGTGAAATTTCCAGGTTTGCTAGCAGAAGGCACTGTAACCCTGTATACAACAGTTTTTTTCCCTCCCGCCTGAAGGCTCTCGACCCATATCCATTCCAGAGTAGACTCTTTGAAAGTCTCGTCATTCTGGAAGAAAGCTCCGTCATTTTCAATTCTGCTTATAGTCCATCCATCAGGAAGGTCTTCATCAAGGGTGAGGGCTTTAACAGGCTGGTCTGTATATATGTGCACAGTTACGGTAAAAGTTCCCCCTGGATAAACCGTTCCTGTGGAAAACTCCCTGCTTGCCTCAATTCCAGCGCCAGAAACCGGAATAATGGCTATTGCTAAAAATAGAAAGAGTGCAAGACCGGAGATAATATTTGAGATTTTGTCCCGGTTTTTTGCTTTAAGAGTATCAATACTTTTCATAAGAACGAATCCTTTATTTTTTTGGAAGTCTTCAGTATCTATCTTAAAATTCATATTCTGTTTAGGTCTATATTATTATAACTGTTTACAGACTTTTTATTATATATCTCAGGAGAAATTATTTGCTTTTCAATCTCCTGAAAGAGTAAGCCACTTCCCACAGTAAATTTTCGCATATTAATATCTTTCATGCTATCGATTTCCAAAAAAATGTGGATTTATTGGACTTTTATGCAGGATGTAAAGAAGGTTATATGGTGTATCATAGAGACAAAAAAGATATCAGTAAATTTTTACAAGGTTCCATAAAAAGTCCAAATTCATTAGTTTCACTAATTTTTTACTTTTCCTTAAACGATGTTTTCCGATACCTATATACATATTGTGAAAATGTCACCATATGTCTCTTTACCCCTCTAAGTCTGGATTTCATAAAAGATAATAAATTGCAAGCAAAATAGTCAGCGTGAAATTAAATAGGTATCGCGAAGAAACTTGTATTAATGTTTCGGTTTATATCCGAAACATTTTTTTTGGAACAAAGGGATAAAATCAGGGATGAGATACATGGGAAACAAAAAAATCATCTATTTTAATCTTATATCTATTGTCATTTTCCTGCTCTATATGGCTTTACACCTCTACCTTGCAGAAGGAGGAATAATATGTTCAGGGCAGTGAAGGGGGTTTCTTATATGCAAAATTTGATTTCTTTGGTCATCATATTATTGATATTAATGGTAATGAATCCGGCAGTCTGATTTCCCCTTCTATTGTAATGGCGATACTATTATTTTTCAATTTTGTATTTTTGTTTAAATACAAATTCTCCAGACGAGTTGTACTAAATATTGTTCTTCTAGTTCTGACATTATGTTTTTATCACATATTTTTAAACGATCTGAATTCAAATCTGAAACTAGCTGTAAGATCAAATTCATTATGGCTTAGCGAATTGAACTTGTTTGGGTATAAGTTTTTTGACAGTAGCGAGAAAATAGCTGTCAATGGGTATAATTACTCTATATTGCCCATCTTTATATCAATAATCTACAATGCTTCAAAATTGATTTTTCGGGATGAAGCAGATGATAATTAAGATTGTAGAACGCATTTTTGATCTCTATTGCTAATCTTAGCAAGAGGCGGTAAAGTATTACATACGGAATCAGGGTTGAAGTTAACGCTTATAACCCCTGAGATTAAGACTCAGGAGCTTTACGCTTCTTCCTATAAAGATAACTTCAAGTGAATCCGCAGTCAAAGTCACGTATAAATAAAACAGTGCTCTATTTTATCTTATGAAAACAAAAAAAACTTATGTATGCTTCGCTCTGATTTTTATCGGAATTGCGACCGCAGCTACAGTGTTTGCTTACCCTGGCTCTAGTGGAAATGCAGACCAGGCAGATGAGCATGAGAACGCTCCTAAAATCGCTGATAATAGCATTGAATCATCTTCCAGTGTAATAAGCAAGGTAAAACCTTCAAATCCCCTGGCAATTCTAAGTGCTGGAGCTACCGGAACTGATTCGGCTACCGAGCTTACTGTCTACAATAATGACCTTGCCCTTGTAAAAGAACGCAGGGAGCTTGACCTGAAAGCCGGAGTTAACAATATTGAATACAGTGATGTCGCTGCACTTATTGATCCGACTTCAGTCATGTTTGAGGACACAAAAAACAAAAATACTGCCGTACTTGAACAGAACTACGAATACGACCTTGTAAGCAGTGACAAACTTCTTGACAAATTCCTGGGCAAGGAGATTACTGCAAGCGAAAAGGAAGGAAACACCTATACAGGGACTCTTCTCAGCCATGACGGCGGGGTTGTGCTCAAACTGAGCGATGGAAAGGTTGTAAGTCTCGCAGAAGTCACAAAATTTGAGTTCCCGGACTCTGCAGGCCTGCTCACAAAACCCACTCTCGTATGGCAGGTCTACTCTCCTGTAACAGGCAGCCGGAATGTCCTGACCTCTTATCTTACAGGCGGCATGAAATGGAATGCGAATTACATTGTAAAGACAAATACAGATGATACAAAAGCTGACATCCAGGGATGGGTCAGTATTGACAATAAGGCAGGAGCAAGCTATAATGATGCAAAATTGAAGCTCGTTGCAGGGGAAGTCCACCGTATAACTCCACCTGAGCCTCCCCGTTATGAAGGTGGGGTTCTAGAAGAAACAGCGGACATTAAGGGAGAAGGAGGCTTTGTTGAAGAAGCCCTCTTTGAGTACCACCTCTATACCCTTGAAAGGCCGGCTACCCTGAAAAATAACCAGGTCAAGCAGCTTTCCCTGCTCTCTGCAGATTCTGTGCCTGTAGAAAAGGAACTCGTCTTTGACGCTTCAAAAAGTAATAAGGTGCAGGTAGCCCTGAACCTGAATAACTCTAAAGAAAAAGGCCTTGGAATGCCTCTTCCTGCCGGAGTTTTAAGAGTATACAAAGCTGACTCCGAAGGGCAGCTCCAGTTCCTTGGAGAAGATAGTATAGACCACACTCCAAAAGATGAAGAGATAAAAGTAGTTATCGGAAATGCTTTTGATCTAACCGGCACCAGGGCCCAGACTGATTATAAGAGAGTAAACAATAATGTCTGGCGGGAAAGCTATGATATCGAACTTAAGAACCATAAGTCTGAAACTCAGAAAATAAAGGTCGTAGAACACTTTTACGGAGACTGGAAAATTATCACCAGTTCAGACACTTACGAAAAGAAGGACGCTTACACCGCCGAGTGGGAAGTAAGCGTAGCAGCAAACGGCTCAAAAAAGGTCTCTTTCACAGTAGAACGCAGGTATTGAGCTTTTGTAAACTGCCAGTTTCCAGGCAGCCATTAAGTCCCCATCTTGAAATGCCTTAAAACCTTTCGGGCACGGACTTAAACGAATAAACCTGAAAAATTAGCCTCTAAGAGGGCTTTGCCCTCTTATTTTTCAAACTGCTATTTTATCTTTTTATAAAAATCAGTGGCCTTTAACTGATTAGCTGATCTATAACAGGATTACAAAAGATAATCCACTCAGCTTTTCTTTCCCTTCACTGCACACAAAATTCCTGCAGGATAAAACAGTGTTTTGGATTGCATCACTATACTTTCCAGCACCTCACCAACCTTCCCGAGACATCCCGCAGTTTCTGCGGCTCTTTACACGCACCCGTCCTCTCCCGGCACATCCGGAAGTAGGGACATCCTAAAAAGTCATCAGGCAGCGCTCTATCATCTTCCTGCAGCACAACATCAAGCGACACATAGCGTACTGCGTCCAGAAGAGCACGCGTATAAGGGTGCAGAGGACTGTCAAACACATCCTTCCCTTCCTCAACAATCTCGCCTGCATACATCACCAGCACCCTGTCCGAAACAGCTTTTGCCGCTTCAAGGTCATGCGTAATAAACACCAGTCCCAGACCTCTTTTCTTCTGAATTTCTTTGAGCACCGCCACAATAAACGCCTGTACTGACACATCAAGCATCGAGGTCGCCTCATCACAGACCAGTAGCTCAGGCTTCAGAGCAAGCGCCCTGGCAATTACTACCCTCTGCAGTTCTCCTCCTGAAAGCTCATGCGGATATCGGGGTTTGTGCTCCACAGAAAGCCCCACCTCTGCAAACAGTGCATCTACATTTTCCGAAATCTCCTCTCTGGAAAAACCTCCACAAAGAACAAAAGGTTCGGCAACCGACCGTTCAACCGTCCATTTCGGGTCAAGCACATCATCAGGGTTCTGGGGGATCAACTGGATTTTTCCCATAAAGTTCCGGAGATTCTTCCAGTTCATCCCGGTCAGTTTCGTACCTTCGAAAAATACCTCTCCGGAACTTGGCGCAAGTTGCTGTACAAGCATCTTTGCAAGCGTTGATTTCCCGCACCCGGACTCGCCGACAATAGCTAGAGTCTCACCCGGAAAAATCTCAAGGTCAACACCAGAGACGGCTCTATTTTTGACGGTTTTAATCAGCCCTGAGCTGTAAACACAATGCAGGTTCTCTGCCTTAAGCATAGAGCCAGCACCTCACATATCTCCCATCAATTTCCACAACCGGTGGATCCGACAGGCAGCTTTTTGTTTTATGCGGGCAGCGAGGATGAAACCTGCAGCCTTCCGGAACATCAATCATGGACGGTGACGACCCTGGAATCGGGTGCATGCCGCGCTCAGGCACCGCATCCAGAAGCGCTTTTGAATACGGGTGCAAAGGCTCTTTGAAAAACTCATCCTTTCCGGCAATCTCTAGAATCTGCCCGCAGTAGTTTACCGCAATCCTGTCTGACATCGCCCGGGCAAAACCGACATCATGTGTAATTAAAAGAAACGCACAGCCTTCTGAAGCAACCTTCTGAAAAATTGCTGCAATATTGCGCCTCTTAAGCACATCAACTCCCTTTGTCGGTTCATCAGCGATAATCAGTTCAGGGTCTGCAGCCGTTCCCATTGCAACCATTGCCCGCTGCAGCATTCCGCCGCTGTACTGGAACGGGTATTCTCTTTCCCGCACTTCAGGAGGGAGGATATCAAAATATTTCAGAGCCCCGCGTGTCCTGTCCTTTGCATCCTCTTTACCCAGTCCAAGATGTGCCCTCATAGGCTCTGCAACCTGAGTGCCAACCCTTAATCCCGGATTCATTGCAAGATATGGGTTCTGGGCAATTGATGCAACGGTTTTTCCGCGGATCTTCTGCATCTCCTTTTCTGAAAGAGCTGAAATTTCCCTACCGTCAAGTTCCACTTTACCGGAAAACACTGCATTTGGGGGAAGCAGCTTGATAATTGCCTGGCCAAGAATCGACTTTCCGCTCCCGGACTCCCCAATCAGTGAAAATACCTCATGTTTCTTTATGGAAAAAGCTGCATCATCAACCGCGCGAACGGTTCCCTGTCCGGTTGGGATTGATACAGAAACCCCGGATACCTTCAGCAATACATCAGACATATTAAAACCTCCCTTCAAGCTCAAAACTTTTCATCTTCTGGTCAAGTGCATCCCGAAGCCCATCGCCAAAATAGTTGAACGCAAGAACTGTCATCATAATAAAAAGACCAGGGAAAAACATCAGCCAGGGGGCAGTTGTGAAATATGTCCGTCCTGCATTCAGCATCGCACCCCATTCAGGTGTTGAAGGCTGCACCCCAAGGCCAAGGAAACTTAAACCGGCTGCTGCAAGGATCACATTCCCGATACCAAGCGATGCCATGATCAAAACAGGAGAGATAATGTTTGGCAGAACATGCTTTATTATCACATAAGTATTTGAAGCCCCAATCCAGCGGGATGCCCGAGCATAGCCTTTTGTCTTGACGTCAAGTGTTGAACCGCGTGCAATTCTCGCAAACACCGTCCACTCAACGGCAATTAAAGCAAGCATCATGTTTTCCATTCCCTGTCCCAGAAACGCTGTAATTGCAAGTGCCAGAAACATCGAAGGGAATGCAAGGAAACTATCCGTCAGCCGCATAATAACCTCGTCCAGCCAGCCGCCGTAATACCCTGCGAGAACACCAAATGCCACCCCAATTGCAAGCGAAACGATGACAACCGAAAACCCGACGAAAAGAGATGCCCGTGCACCGTACATCACCATTGTCAGTATATCACGGCCAAGGTTATCGGTCCCGAAAAAATGCTCAGAAGACGGAGGCTGGAGACGGTTCTGCAGGTTCTTTTCCTTGTAGTCATAGGGGGCTAAAACATTGGCAAATATGGCCATGAAAATAAGCCCTCCAAGAATTATCAGGGAAAGAATAATTTGCCGGTTTTTAAGAAGTTCTATCATAGCGTATCTCCGGGTTTGCCCAAACGTAGAAAAGGTCTACAAAGAAGTTGATCAGAAGAAAAATGACGGCAACAAAGAGTACCGAGCCCTGTACCATCATATAATCGTGGGATAGAATCGATTCCACCACAAGATTTCCAATACCCGGCCATCCGAAAATAGTTTCAACAACAACCGAGCCATTTAAGAGAAAACCAATTGACAGGCCGACAACAGTGATAACCGGGACAAGAGCGTTTTTCAATGCGTGTCTGAAGATAACAATCTTTTCAGAAAGCCCTTTTCCACGTGCTGTCTGGATGTACTCTTTTCCCATGACCTCCAGCATGCTTGAACGAATCATCCGCATAATTACAGCTGCTGACCCTGTTCCAAGGACAGCAGCAGGCAAAATCATATAGTTGATGTCTGTCCCTTTGCCGAACCCGGATGCAGGAAACCAGTGGAGGATTACCGAAAAAATCATTATCATCAGATAGGCCTGCCAGAAATTCGGTATGGACACCCCGAAAAGAGCGAAAAAGCGGCAGGCATCATCAATAACGGTGTTATGTTTTAGAGCTGAGACTACACCAGCAGGAATGGCAATAATAAGAGCAATTGCAAGGGCGAGAACGGAAAGTGTCAGTGTATTTCTGAATGCATAAAGAACAGTTTCAAAAACCGGCTGTTCGCTCATGTAGGAGTATCCAAAGTCTCCGATTGCAGCGTTTTTAAGCCAGTTTATATACTGGATGTAAAACGGCTGGTCAAGTCCGTGGGCTATGCGGAACGCTTCAACAGCTGCCCATTAAATCCACCCGAGGGGCTTGTCATCATAATCTCTGCCGGGTCTCCCGGGGCGATATAGATAAGTGAGAAACTCATAAATGAGATAAACATGAGAACCGGGATGAGATACAGAGCCCGGCGTATGAAATACTCTTTTAGCATTACAGTTCCTCTTGAAAACTTCAGCTCTTCTTCAACATTTTATTCCGGTAGCAAGGTAAGGGACAGATAAATAGTCATAACCTTCCGGGTCGCATCTTTTCATATACTCTGCATACTCGGGAAGAGATTTCCAGGAGACCTCCGAAAACCCGTTATTTTCCATAATGGCTGCAATCATTTCAGGCGAATTGCTGTCATAAAGCGGAAGATATTCAATTAATTCATCGTGCCTTCTTTCTTCAGGGTTGTAATTTCTGTCCGGGACGTATCCCGGCTGAAACCACTGCCCGTCGATTGCAAGAACCCTGCCTCCGGGGACCAGGACTCTCAGGCATTCTCTGAAGAATTTGTCATGGTCCGTGAGCGTCCAGAGAAGGTGCATATTTATGATAATATCAAACATATGGTCTTCAAAAGGCAGGCATTCTCCGTCACCTTCTACGAACTTAATTGAAAGATTGCGCTTCTTTGCTCCTTCTTTTGCACGTGTGAGCATCTCTTCTGCGATGTCAAGAGCAGTAACATTATGTCCCATTTCTGCAAAAACAAATGCCTGGATGCCTGGGCCTGTTCCTATATCAAGGACATTGAGTTTTTTGCCTGCCGGAAGCTTATCTGAAAAAAGGTTTTTCATCATGAGAATTTCTTCATCAAGGTGGTCACGGTACATCTTCCGGTAATTTGGACTAATTTTATTCCAGTGTTCTGTTATTTTGTCTTTCACTTTTCAACCCCTCAGGCAATTTCCATTTTGTTTGTGACGAAACTGTATTCATTTGGATAAATTTCAAAACCTTTGAGACCAGGAGTGAGCCCATCAATTTCTTTTTTGTATGCAACACAGACCAGTACCGCATCATTCTGGACCTGTTCCTGAATCCTGTCGTAGAGTTCTGCACGTTTTTCTTTGTCCGTCTCATGCCTTGCTTCAAGAATCCATTCATCAACCTGAGGATTGGAATAGCGGAGCCATGTGGATGCGTATGTTCCTGTTGAAAGGAAGTGGCTGGATAAGAAATAGTCAGGGTCTCCTACTGGAGCAACACCCCATGCATAGAGTGCAAGGTCATAGTTACCGGCTGTAGCGTCTGAGCTAATAGAATTTGGTTCTGCAATTTTGACTATGACGGTGATGCCGATTTTTTCAAGCTGGGCTTCAATTACTTCTACCATCGGCTGGTGTACTGCCTGTTTTGTATAGGTCTGGATTTCAATTGTGAACGGCTCCCCGTTGTAATAGAGTTTGCCATCATTCCCCTCTTTGATTCCGGCTTCAGAAAAGAGTTCAAGAGCTTTTTCAGGGTTATATTCGTAAGCTTCAATTTTGCTGTTTGCATTCCAGGGCATGATATTCGGGAATATTCCAATTGCTGGAGAGCCGGCAACGCCTTCGAGGGCTGTGTCAACAATCTCCTGGCGGTCAAGTGCATAATTGAGGGCCTGGCGAACTTTTACATTATCAAATGGGGCTTTTCCTCCGTTAATGTACATGAAGTATGTCCTGAGTGTTTCTCTGGTTACTATATTGATATCAGGATTAGCTTCAAGGCTTTTGTATTCGCTTTGCAGGATATCTCTTGCAATGTCAACATCACCTGATTTGAGCATAAGTGTTCTTGCAGCGGCATCTTTACTGTACTGAATAAGTACCCTGTCAATTTTTGCTTTTTCACCCCAGTAATCTGGATTCTTTTTGACTTCAAGGCTTGCACCAGGTTCGAAAGTTACGAACATGAAAGGACCTGTTCCAACAGGCTCTTTGGCGATATTACTGGCTTTTGGACTTACAATTGACATGATGGTGTCTGTGAACATTGGAATTGTTGGCGCGTATGATTCTTTTGTTTCCACAATGATTGTGTAATCACCAGTTTTGTAGATATTTTTGATAAAAGAGTATTCAGATGACCTGCTGTTTGAGGGGTCAAGAACCCTGTTAATGGAATAAATTACGGCATCAGCGTCCATTTTACTTCCGTCATGGAAGCTAACATCTTCGCGGAGCTGGATTTCCCATACTGTGTCATTTAACTGTTTATAGCCGGTTGCGAGCTCAGGCTTGAGATTCATATTTTCATCGTAATAGAAGAGGGTCTCATAAATTCCGGTTCTTCTCATTGGCCAGCCTACCCATGAAAAGGAGGGGTCAAGGCTTCCTCCGGTATCAGGGCCATTTAAGAGAGCTACACGGAGAACTTTTTCTTCAGAAACTTTTTCTTCAGAGTTTCCTGTCTGAACACAACCCGTACAGATGATAACTGCAATAAATAAAACTGCAATACAGAAAGGTGAAGACTTTATCCTTAACGCCATATCAGTACCTCGATTCTTCCTATCAAATAATTTCAGAGATTCTTCCTGCATCTTTTTGTCTTAAAGGAGGAGATCGGCCAGAACTTCATGGCAGAAGTTTTTTCCTTTGTCGATCTCTCCTTCGGGAGTATACCTTTCTACAAATTACATCAAACCTGCTATCTGCAAACGATAGTTTTTCCCTACTCCTTTCTAAATTCAGGCAAATCCGATGTCTTTGGTGATGATTGTATACTCATTTGGATACATCACAAAGCCTTTAACATCTGACGACAGTGCATAGATTTCGTTGGCATAGAATACGGGAAGTATTGCTGCATCTTCCAGAATCTCTACCTGAATTTGATCATATATCTCAGCCCGTTTCTTTTCGTCCGTCTCTCCCCTTGCTTCAAGAATTAATTCATCTACCTGAGGATTAGAATAGCGGAGCCATTTGGACGCATAGTTTCCGGTAGAGAGGTAATGGCTTGAAAGGAAATAGTCCGGGTCTCCAGTTGGTGCCGTATTCCACGCAGAAAGTGAAAAATCATAGTTTCCGGTTACCGCATTTTCTGTAAGGGCAGCACTATCCAGAATTGTCACAGTTGTGCTAATGCCAATCTTTTCCAGTTGTGAAGAGATAATTTCTGCACTCGGCTGAAGAGCTGCACGTTTTGTGTAGGTCTGGATTTCAATGGAGAAAGGCTTGCCGTTGTAGTAGAGTTTGCCATCTGTGCCTTTCGTAACTCCTGCATCTTCGAAGAGTTCCAGAGCTTTTCCAGGGTTATATTCATAAGACTTGACCTGGTCGTTTGCGTTCCATGGCATGGTATTTGTGAATATTCCTGCCGCCGGGATGCCGGAGACTCCTTCAAGTGCTGTATCAACAATTTCCTGGCGGTTGATTGCATAGGAGAGGGCCTGGCGGACTCTGGTGTCATTTAATGGAGCTTTGCCCCCATTTACATACAGGAAATATGTCCGCAGCGTTTCTCTGGAAGTGACGCTTATGTCAGGATTAGACTTAAGTGCTAAATACTCGCTCTGGAGAGGGTCTCTGGCAATGTTGACATCTCCTGATTTTATTAGCATGGTCCTGGCAGTGCTATCTTTGTTATACTGAATGAGTATACGGTCAACTTTGGCCTCACCACCCCAGTAAGCAGGATTCTTTTCAACTTCAAGGCTTGTACCCGGTTCAAAGGAAACAAACTTGAAAGGACCAGTACCAACCGGCTGTTTGTTTGCATCAACAATATTGGGGCTGACGATAGACATGACCGGGTCTACAAGGGATGCAATCACTGGAGCGTAAATGTCATTGGTTTTGATAACAATGGTGTACTCCCCGGTTTTTCGGACATCTTTGATGAAGGAATACTCTGATGACCTGCTGTTTGACGGGTCAAGTACCCTGTTCAGCGAAGAGAGAACCGAATCTGCATTCATTTTTACTCCGTCGTGGAAGGTGACATCTTCACGGAGCTGGATCTCCCATTCAGCATCGTTTAGCTGTTTGTATCCGGATGCAAGTTTGGGCATGAGGTTCATGTCTGCATCATAATAGAACAGTGTTTCATAGATGCCTGCCTGATGGACGTACCAACCCGTCCAGCCGTTGGCTGGATCAAGACTTCCTCCAGTATCCGGACCTTCGTTAAAAACAACACGGAGAACTTTTTCTTCAGTCTCTTCAGTCTCAACACATCCTGCACATAGTAGTACCGCAATTAAAATTACGACAATTTTTGAGATGGTGAGTTTTATTTTTGGTACTTTAAATTTCACCATTAACACCACTGTTAATAAATATTTAGTACATCAGTAACATTATTTTTTACTTAGTTATGTGGAATAGTATATAAATTAAGTGATTTCATTCTATTCAGCACGGATCTTTGTGATGAAATATCGAATTCTTTGAATTCGGAAATGTCCAGTAAGCTGGATCAGCATGACAGATACTGTGTTGCCGGGTTTAATCAGACTATTAATTTAATTTTGGAGCATAATTCGCAAGATCTAGAGATCAGGCTCTCAAAATGGAGCCAAAAAAATAAGAATGGTTTTATTCTCTCTTCATTCCAGGGACCATCATATATCCAGTTGATGGGTTGGTTTTCCTGTACTTATTCAGAATATATATCTGAACTAATTATTATATCTATTAATTGATTTATGATATGATACACGTAAATAATCATATTTTGTTAATTAAGATGATCATAAATCAATATATTTATATATTGTGCTACTACATTTTATAATATCCATAACAAGCTGTCTAATTTAACGAGAAAAATTGTGGGCATTCACTCCTTCATTCATTGTATCAATCATCATGTTCGCGGCAATTTACGCATCGGCTGC
Organism: Methanobacteriota archaeon; assembly: GCA_030054735.1. Classification (GTDB taxonomy): domain Archaea; phylum Halobacteriota; class Methanosarcinia; order Methanosarcinales; family Methanosarcinaceae; genus Methanosarcina. The sequence goes on from JASGVX010000089.1 coordinate 15,304, forward strand.
ATACAAAATAAAGGCTTGGAAAAATAAATCCTGAAGAACTTCAGTAATTACATCAAAAATTGGTCTTGAATGATCTGATGCAGATGAAGCAAAGTGGACTACCTATCATACTGTTCCGGACAGAGGTAGCTTGGTACCGATATTTGCTTGAGGAACAAAAATGAAAGATAAAATATTAGAATACTGGGACTTCAGAAGTTCTGATTATCACGCGGAATATGCTAAATGTATGGATGAGGAAATGGAGATCTGGAAATCAATTTTTTCTGAAATTCTGCTACCGGATAAAAAAATACGTGCTGTGGAAGTTGGAACAGGGCCCGGAATTCTTGCCATATCTCTTGCTGACATGGGGCATGATGTAACAGGTGTTGATCTGTCAGAAAATATGCTTGGAAAAGCAGCTGAGAATGCAAAAAAAAAGGGAGTAAATATTTCGTTAGTGCGGGGAGATGCAGAAGAAATTCCTCTAAATGATAGCGAATATGATTTTATTTTTAGCAAGTATCTTCTCTGGACTCTACCTCAACCGGATAAATTTCTGGATGAACAATACCGGCTTTTAAAAGATGGTGGTCTTATGATGATAATTGATGGTTTGTGGTTCCAGAACCCTGACGGGACAGAGAAGACAAGCAGCCGGTATGCCAAATTTGATGAGCTGTATGCTGATGTTAAGCCGAATCTGCCCTTTGCAAAAAACAATACACCTGAGAAGATAACTAACCTTGTAAAATCACATGGATTTGAGGTTGTTTCCTGGAGATTTTTGAATGATTACGATGCATTTTTAGAACGAAATAATCCATCCGGTCATGAAGAATCGTATATCCAGCCTCCGCATATGGTTCTTGCAAAGAAAAAAAGCCATATTTGATTAATCCAGTGTATCGATTCCAAAACAAGTCCCTTATTTTAGTGGGAAATTCGCAAATCAACAGACAAATCAAGAATTAATGAGCATACTCTGGAATCGCAGCACTGGCTCTTTGTTATTCTCTATGCATAAGGATGATTTTCAATCCAAAACCAGGTTGCTTTTTATAAGAACATTATGAAGGTGTCACAGAAAACTACAGAGAACCATTAACTTTTTTGACTCTTTGTAGTTAAGTTGTTAACTTCAGGTCTTAAACGCCTGCAGAGGACTTAATTACTCATCCTATTTTATCCTGAAGATTACTTCTTCACAAGAATAATACGGAGACCCTGATCTCAATTTCCAGGAAAGTAAACAAAAAATTTGCTTTTATCTATACTTTAGCTATGTTTTACAGATTCGCACAGGTGGAAATTATGTGTATAAATATTTCTAAATCACAGAGAGCCGTACGGGCTTTTCTGGTGTCAGTTGTTGTACTAGCTGCAATATTATCTGCCGGATGCGTAGAAAATAAAGTTTCGGAAGAAAAGAATCTACGTATTGTTTTACACAGTGGCCCAGACACCGGTGGAAGCCTTGATCCTTCATATAAATGGGAAGGATGGTATACCCGACAGGTAGGCATCTATGAAACACTGTTCTACTATGATAACAAGATGAACCTTCAGCCTGAACTTGCAACAGGTTATAAACAGCTAAACGATAACGAATGGGAAATTCAGCTACGCGACGATGTTAGCTTCCATGACGGAACAAAAATGAATGCTGACGCCGTAATATATTCTATCTACCATGTACTTGACCCATCAAACAGCCGTTCTGTAGACTATTCATTTGTGGACAGTGTTTACAAAACTGGTGAATACACTGTTGTGATTAAAACAAAAGAACCACATGCACCGGCAATATATTCATTTGCCGATCCGGTAATGTCAATTGTAAGTCCAGAGGCAGAAAACCTTGAGAAAAAACCGGTTGGGACCGGTCCATTTATGTTTGTTTCATTTGAACCTGGAGCCAGTATAGAACTGGTAAAAAATCCAGATTACTGGGGTGGAGAGCCTAAGATTGATACTGTTTCTGCCATCTTCAACGCCGATGGCCCTGCAAGGTCACTTATGATTATGTCAAAGGATGTCGATATTTCCAGAGATTTCCAGCGCAGTGACTACGCAAAACTTGCTGAAGATCCTGATATTCAGATTGTATCCCAGGCGGGCCTCCGTACCTTCTTCCTCTATGTAAATGGCAATAAAGCCCCGTTTAATGATGTACGCGTCCGTCATGCACTTAGTTATGTACTCAACCGCCAGGAGATTGTAAACATTGCTTTAGAAGGAATTGGAGGGGTACCAGCTACTGGCATGTTCTCAGATTCTATTCCATGGAATACAAACGATCAACTTACAAGCTATGATAACGACCAGAAAAAGGCACTTGAGTTATTTGCTGAGGCAGGAATCAAAAAAGCTTCAGACGGGAAAATGTATTACAACGATAAACCTTTTTCAATTGATCTTCTAATTTATACCAAACGTTCTGCAAATCTTCCTACCGCTGAAGTAATAGCTGCACAATTAGAAAACTTTGGGATTGAAACCGCAATCAGGGTGGTCGATTCCAATACTATCCCATCTGAATGCAGTGCTGGAAATTATGATCTCTCTTTAACAGATTGGGTTACAGCACCAAGCGGAGATCCTGACTATTTCCTTTCACTTCACTATATATCAACAGGTACTTATACTGCGTGGACTGGTTACTCTAATCCCAAAGTCGACGAGTTGATTCTCAAGGCGAGGACAACATTTGATGCAGATGAAAGGTATAAGCTCTATGACCAGGTACAGGTATTGACTCAAATTGATATGCCATTGATTCCGGTTTTCTATGCTACAGATGTTTTTGCTCTTAGTTCCAATGTAACCGGATTTGTGATACATCCAAATGAACAAACTGTTCTGACATCAAAGATCGACATTAAATGAATATGTTCAATAGAGACGGTTGCCTGGGTTAATGAAATAAACCCGGGCAATTATCTACTTTATTGAAAGAATAAATCAAAAGAACTACAATGTGTCCAGGAAGGAATTACCATTACTGCAACCGTTTACAAAAAACTTACAGGGGCAATCATCGGACATTTTCTCATAGACCTCTATACTCCGATGCTCCCGATTATTCTCCCGCTCCTCATTGACAAAATGGGACTGTCCTATTTTCTTGCCGGTCTTATTGTCACAGCATTTAATGTTGTATCTTCCGTAACCCAGCCCTTTGTCGGTCTCTATAGCGATAAAACCGGCTGGCGTGCAAGTGTTCCTCTTTGTGTTGTAATCGGTAGCCTTGGCATTTGTCTTACTGGTCTTACAAACAGCTATCCTGTCCTGCTCATGCTGGTAATGGGAGCTGCAATCGGCCATGCGCTCTTTCATCCATCAGCAATGGACCTGGTTTACCGCTTAAGCCCTCCGGCAAAAAGAGGGACGTATAATTCAATATTCACAACCAGCGGCAGCATCAGCTACTCTATCGGACCGTTTATTACAGGGGCTTTGATTGAATTTGCCGGCCTTCCATCAATTGTATGGATGGCAATTCCGGGTATAATAGGAGCTGCATGGATTTACCGAAATGATCTCCGATATCAGGATGAACCAGTTTTTGAAAAACAAACCAGGACGATTGGAAGAGAGACTGTGGAGAAGAAAAAATTCTGGTGGGTTCCTGCGGGGCTGGTTGTAATAATCTGTTCTCTTCGCGCCTGGGCATATGTGGGAATTATTACCTATCTACCAGCGCTTCTAACTCTTGAATATAAAGAGTTTGACACAATGACTACATCTCTTATTGTAACAATTATGCTGTTCTTTGGAGTTGGTGGCCAGATTGCAGGAGGATATTTTTCAGATCGATTCGGGCGTAAATTGATGCTGGTTCTGGGCTTTTTGTTTGCAGTGCCAATGTTTGCCCTAATTTTTCTTGCTGACGGCTGGCTGATGTATTTTGGAATTATGATGTACTCTTTTTTTGCCTGTTTTTGCTATGTGACATCGGTTACAATGACGCAGGAACTTCTCCCCGGAAACGTCGCTTTTGCATCAGGCCTTATTCTCGGGCTTTGTATGGGCGTTGGAGGGGTAGGAGCCGCGATTATTGGATGGGCTGCTGATATGATGGGGTCGCTTTCTGATGCAATGTTTCTCTTGATTATTCCTACGATAATATGCCCGATTCTTGCATTGTTTGTCCAGTATCCGGTGGAAAATTAAAAAAATCACAATTCATAAAAAATTACAACATGATACCGAAAAGGCACTAAATATAATTTTGTGGCAAAATAAGCAATTTTAGGCAATTTTTTAAATTTAAAGTATTATTGTCAATTTTGGCAAAAACTCAGTTGATTTAAATCCTTGTGTAATTCTTTAATCTGCATTTTTACTTTTTCTTTTCATGCTCTCTGTTTTGCGGAGAAGTGTTATAATATAGATAATACCATTAAGTAAGAGACCGGTATGACAATTAACGAAGCAATTAAGATAAGACATACAGTTCGTAAATATAAAGATAAAGCAATTCCTCAAGAGCTTATCGAAAAGCTCAATGCAAGAATTGATGAGAATAATAAAACTTATGCTCTGAATCTTAAACTGGTTACGGATAATTCTGAGGGTGTAACTGGTCTTGGTAAGTTATTTCTCGCCAAGAATGTAAACAACTACATAATTCTGGCAGGCACAGCCACTCCTGATTTAGATGAAAAATCAGGCTATTGTGGCGCTGATTTGATTTTGTATGCTCAAACTCTGGGGTTAAATACATGGTGGATTGGCGGAATGTACAATAAGAAGGGAGTACAAAAATATCTGGATCTAGCTAATGTTAGAATCAATGGAATTATTGCTATAGGCTATGGTCAAACTCAGGGTGTTCCGCATAAATCCAAAACAGCTGCCAAAATAAGTCAGTATCAAGGCACTGCACCACAGTGGTTTATTGATGGTGTGGAAGCTCTGCTCTATGCTCCTACTTCATTAAATAAGCAGGCATTTAAGGTAGTGGGTGACGGAAACAAAGTTTCTATAAGCTATGAAAAAGGACATTTTGCCGGAATCAACCTCGGTATCGGTAAATATCATTTCGAAATCGGTGCCGGCAAAGAAAACTTTGAATGGGTACAGCTATCAAATGAATCTAATAGAACGTAGATGAGGTTTTGCCAAAATTGACAATAATACTTTAAATGTATAAAAACTGCCTGAAATTGCTTATTTTGTCATAAAATTATATTTAGTGCCTTTAAAATTGCACAATTAAATCCTGGCACTTTGTATCTTAACCGAATCCAGATGTATACCTATTTATGACTTTTTAACATGCATCACTGACTTTTTAGATAGGCTTTTAGCCAAAAAAACAAATATACTTAACTGGAAATGACTCCTGCAGAACCTTTTTATCTTGCTACCCTTATTCTCACAGGCTTTTTTACGGGTATTCTCTCTGGTATGTTTGGTGTAGGCGGAGGCTTTATCATGTCTCCTGTTCAGTACCGGCTTTTGCAGGAGATGGGGCTAGAACCTGACATTGCAATAAGAATAGCGTTTGGAACAAGCCTTTTTGTGGTTCTTATAAATGCCATAAATGTTTCCCTGAATTACCACCAGAAGAATGAAGTACTCTGGAAACAGGCAACAATCATGGGGATTTTCGGATCAATCTTCAGTTTTGTGGGAGCAGCGCTAGCTTCTTACTTACCGGCTTCTACCCTCAGCAAAATTTTTGGAATCGTAGTTATAGCTGGTGCACTTAGAATTCATCTGGTTCCCGCTCTTACAGAAACGAAATATATCAACCCAAATTTATTACCTTATATTATTGCAGGTATTTTCATAGGTTTTTTTTCGGGCCTTTTGGGACTCGGGGGTGGAATTATTGGAATTCCAATCATGCTGATTTTTCTTCATTTTGATATGCGAAAAGCCATAGGGACCACATCTGCAGTAATAATTTTTACTTCATTTAGTGGAACAATCGGATATATAATCAATGGCTGGGGAGAGGTCGGACTCCCTCCTTATTCTGTCGGATATGTAAATATTCTAAATTGGATGTTGCTTTCATTTCCGGCATTTCTTGCAGCAAGAAGTGGAGTGAAAATTGCCCATCAGATAGACCCCGAACATTTGAAGCATTTATTTATACTTCTGATGCTCTATGTAGGGCTGGAAATGACAGGAGTTATTGGTCGTATTTTTACATATTGAGCTCATTCCAAAACCGATTTTAACCCCATATTGCTAAAAATCTTAGAATTATATTAATAATTAGGAATTAAAACGATTATTTAGAATTTGTTAATTTATAAGCTATGGAATGCGATTACTTTACTCATTTCCAGTTTAACCAGGCATAAAGCACCTGCATGAAGCTTCAGGGAGTCAACAAATTGTGCAGGCAGTTCTGCGGTCAAAATTTTATTATGTTTAATAAGTTTAAGTGCAATTCGCTTTTTTGCTCCTTTATTTATGATACTGTTCACAAGTGCAGAGTAAGTATTGTCCTCCTGGTCCTCAGAACCGGAATCAAGCGAAAGAAAAGTTATATTTTCAGGATGGATTCCCCAGGAAATTTTATCCCCTGCTTTGAAGTTCGGAGATTTTATTTTAATTCTCATATCTCCGCTTTTTAACACTGTACTTTTTGACTCTTCATCATATCTTTCTACTCTAGCTTCATCAAAAATATTTGTCAGGCCGATGAGTTCTGCAACATGCCGATTTTTAGGATGATAAAAGATTTCTTCCGGGGTTCCGAACTGCTGGGACTTTCCTCCATGCAGGACAAGAAGTTTGTCAGCCAGCAGGAAAGCTTCTTCAAGGTTGTGAGTTATGAACAAGAGAGGAATTCCAATTTTGTTTTGCAATTTTTTTATTTTTTCTGTAAGGTCGATTCTTATTTTTATGTCAAGTGCAGAGAAGGGTTCATCCAGAAGTAAAATCTCTGGTTTTGGAGCAAGAGCTCTTGCCAGAGCTACTCTCTGCTTCTGCCCGCCTGAAAGTTGGGACGGATATCGGGTTTCCAGCTCCTCAATATGGAGAAGGTTCAACATTTCCATAACCCTTTCTTCCTTATCTTCTTTATTCCAACCTTTGAGGCCGCATTCTATGTTTTTCCTGACGTTCATGTGAGGAAAGAGGGTATAGTTCTGAAAAACATAGCCAAGGTTGCGTTTTTGAATGGGCAGATTTATTTTTTTGTCTTTATCGTAATAAACTTTACTTTCCACAGTTATTTTTCCGTCATCAGGTTCTGTAATCCCGGAAATACATTTAAACAACGTGGTCTTTCCTGATCCAGAAGGCCCAAAAAGTACGACAAGTTCGTTTTCCATTTCAAAGCTGACGTCTAACATAAAAACTTTCTTGACACTTTTTTTACCCTTGATCTCAGCTTCATTATAGCATTTTTTAAGGTCAACTTTAATGCTCAAAGTTCATACCTCTAATTTTTCTACGAACTTTCCGGTCAGAGCAGTGGTCAGCAGGGGCATAAGAATCAGGATAATACCAGCACCTGGGCAAGTTCGTTATTGCCTGACTGAAAAGCGTTGTATATTGAAATAGTTATTGTGTTCGTTTTCCCGAGATATTTCTTGCCACCATGAGTTTTGCTCCAAATTCATAACAGAGCTTTTTGTAAATATATCTGCCCCATTACTATCTTCTTAAAGCCGATGAGCTATTTCTCTCTCTATCGAGTTAAGGTAGATAAAGAGAAGTGTATTTCTTGTGGAAAATGCGAAAAAATGTGTCCAATGGAGGTGAAAATTCTCAACAATTCTCGGAAACGGAAAAACGGCACCGAGCGCATTCAGTGTATGCAATGTCTAGATGCTTGTCCGAAAAATGCTTTGAAATTTAAGCTCTACTTAAAATGATATCCTAAAATAGAAAGACTTTACTCATCGCTTATTGACAAAAAATCAAATCAAAGTTGCGCTGGCGCACCCCCCGCAGCAAGAAGTTTCAAGAATGCTTAGTTATTGATCAACTATTGAGCTCTGGATCCTTATGCACTGAAGGGTGCTGCCAAAGAATATATGTATAAATTAAATTGTTGAGACACTAGTGTTGTGTCAGCGTTAAGATGTCGTATATAATCGATTACAACGATTCAAAATCGTATAATTCTTGATTAATGACACGACACTAGCGGTGTATTCAACAGTAATAAGTAAAAACCTCAGTAAAAACTATAGGGTAATTCCCTTCGCAAATGGCAAACGGAAAAATGATCAATTAGTCTATGGCTATCATCACATTTGAAGCCTTGATTACTGCATATGCTTCGCTTCCTTCTTTTAACTTCAGATTTTCAGCTGATGTCTTTGTAATTATTGAAGTGATTTCTGCTCCACCTGGCAACTCAATTACAACTTCAGTATTGACCGCTCCAGCAATAACTTTTTTAACCTTTCCCTTAAATACGTTGCGTGCACTCAATTTCATTATTTTCTCCTCCGTTTTAGTTTACTATAATTAATTTCGAGTAATTTATATACCAACATGTATAGATATGAACTTTACGAACTTGAGATCAGTTTACAATCATTTATGGTTCACATTTGGAAAAGGAAAGGTAAATTTTCCACTCTAAAAAATGAAGAACCGATATCTTTATATCCAATTGTAAATATAATTTCAAATGTAAATTCTTTATAAGATTTATATAATAATTCACGGAAAAAATTACCGGCAACAAACACAGATCTGAGAATCTGTTAACTGGTAATCAACAGCAAAAAACTTGAACACGGTTTTTTTTCTATTGGGACCTGTAAAGTTCAGGACTCTCTGGTTCCCCCACCCGTCTTCATGGATGCAGGAAAAAAGGCGTATTCCTGAGACCTGTTAACATTGAGGTACTAGTTCATAAAAATGATATAGTGCTCTGAATTACTGTGCACTGTTCATTCAACATGAAAATGAACTGCTTTGCAGTGCACGGAACAATGTTAAGAGGTACACAATATGCAAGCTGATAACCTGCTTTACTTTTCTGAAAAGGTCACCGAATATTTAATATTGGAATTGGAGATTTATGTCGGAGGGCGGGGATTATGTTCTTAAAAAACATAATTTGTCCTGCCTGTGGGGCTGCTTGCGACGATATTCAGGTTGAATTCAGGGCAGGAATAATCGAGGCTAAAAATATCTGTAAGGTAGGAAATGCCCTGCTTAAGATTCCTGCAAACCCTAAGCGGTTCAGGCAGCCTCTTATTAAAGATAGAGGCAAATTAAAGCCGGTTTCCTGGGATGAAGCCCTTGAAAAAGCTGCTGATATCCTCGTTTCGGCAAAACGTCCTCTGCTTTTCATGGGCAGCGATACTTCCTGCGAAACGCATGAAATAGGGCTCAAGATCGGAGAATTTCTGGGTGCAGTTGTTGATTCGAACACAACTATTGGCAATGGGCCTATAGTCATGGGAACTCAGGAATCCGGAAAAGTCTGTGCAACCGAAGGGCAAAAGAAAAACAGAGGCGACCTTATAGTCTACTGGGGGACCAACCCTCTTGAATCCATGCCCAGGCAGATGTCCAGGTACGGGGTTTTCCCAAGAGGTTACTGGACCAGACGCGGGCGCTTTGACAGAACAATTATCACGGTAGACCCAAGAAAAACTCCTACTTCGGAGGCTTCCGACCTTCACGTGCAGCTCAAACCTAACTCAGATTATGAACTGATAAGTGCCCTTCTTACCCTGCTCCATGGAAGGACTCCACACCCGTCTGTGGAAGGGATCACAGGAGTCCCTGTCTCCTTAATGGAACAGATGCTCCATATGATGAAAAACTGTAACTTTGGGTCAATCTCAGCAGGTGTAGGGCTTTCTTCTTCAATAGGAAAGCACAGAAATGCCGAACTTGCCATGAACCTCGTAAAGGAACTGAACAACTATACAAAGTTCACTTTCGGGGTTCTCCGCAGCCACTGTAATGTCGCAGGCTTTAACCAGACCGCATCCTATATGTACGGCTATCCGTTCGGGCTTGACTTCATGCGCGGGTATCCTCGTTACAACCCTGGCGAATTTACTACAGTGGACCTCTTACGTGAAAAGGATGTGGACGCGGTCTTTGTGATATGCATTGATCTTTTAAATCAGATCCCGGCTGACTGTGCAGCTTACCTTGCTGAAATTCCTGTGATATGCCTGGATGCTGTTCCATGTCCTACAACAATTGTCTCGGATGTCGTACTTCCGGCTGTCATTGATGCAATGGAGTGTGACGGGACCTTCTACAGACTCGATGATGTGTCTATTCACTTCGAGCCATTTGTGTCTTCTTCCTTTGAGTTCACAAAGAGTAATGAAGACACCCTAAAACAGCTTTTTAAGAAAATCAAAGAAAATTTGGAGCCCGGAAAATAAGGATTGCTCCTGTAAGTGGATAAAGTTTTCATTTTTAAACCGACCCTTACAGGTTTTTTATATATTTGCCATGAAAGTTCCTTCCTATTACTTACATTTATTGTGCTTTCTATTTAGAAAATTTCATGTGTGTTTTTCTGAAACTGCTCTGTCAATGCCGGTTTAATTTCCCCATTTTGGTCGGTTTAATTTTCCCCACCTTTAGATATAAATTTTACTCAATTTACAGTAGTTCTGATTTGCTGTAGTTCCGAACGCTATTCCTAATCATTCAGGTCTTCTCAAAAATAAAGTTAATTCTACAATAGTGTCAATTTTTTCCACTATAAAGTTAATCTATGTCTAAATTTCTCTATTTTAACTGGGTTTGTTTTAAAGTTAACGTATCTCATTATCAAATGTAGAAATGGTTTGAGTTTTGAGACAGCCTGCATTACTGATTTTTTTTCCTAATGTTTCAAAAAACACATTCTTGGTGTCCATTCTACTTGAATTTTTGGTAATTTGTTTTCAAAGTTTCAGTATAGTCAAGTCCTGAAGTATAATTTATATTCCATATGATTTTTAGGTCCCTCAAGCATATCTCTTTATTTCTTCTCTATAATCTTCGGCCATCTTAACATAATCTTCAGCATTTTCTTTTATAGTTTCAACCTCAACTTCGTTTGTTTCCCTTTTTACTGTTCCCGGGACTCCGATAATAAGGCTGTTAGCCGGGAACTTCTTACCCTGAGGCACAAGCGTGTTTGCTCCGACAATTGAGTTTTTCCCTATCTCTGCCCCGTTCAGTACAGTTGAATTCATGCCTATAAGCACATTATCTTCTATCCTGCACCCGTGCAGTACAGCCCCATGCCCCACTGTTACATTATCTCCCACCTGAACCCCGTTTTCTGGGTCTGCATGAATAACCACACCGTCCTGGATGCTTGTCCTGTCCCCTATCTTTATTTTGTTCTGGTCTCCTCTGAGCACGGCATTAAACCATATGCTTGAAAAATTCCCTACCTCAACATCCCCGATTATGTCTGCAGAATCTGCAATAAAAGCCGTTTCAACAATTACCGGACATTTCCCTTTAAAATCCATTATCATCTTTATCTTCCTCTTTTCAAGGTGCTATTTTTTCTTTATTTATTTCTGGACATCTTTTATGTCTTTTCCGATTTTAGCTCCTGCTATGCACGGAGCCTAGATTCAGCAGGTCGACATTAAAAATCAGAACTATCACCACATATATAAATACTGGATCATTTTTTTCATAAAAGTTTAGCATGAGATATTATTAATTGATCATATGTAAAGCTAAAAGTTAGGTCCAAATACTATGCATTATTTCAAAATCGGCATCAACAAAAATTATGAAAAATTAAATGTCGACCTGCCGGAAGAAGGTTAGTGATAATACAGATTAGCTTTATTACTTTTAATGCGTATGGTAACAATATACTCTCAATTATTGAAAGGGTGGTCAAAATGAAAAGAAGAAGGGAGCTTATTAAGTTTTTTGCAATAGCGATAGGTTTTACCTGGCTGTTCTGGATCCCCGACGGGCTCGCAAAAAGGGGTGTACTTCCCGATACTATCTGGACCAGTTTTGCTTATCTCGGTGCGTGGGGCCCCTTGCTTGCAGTCGTGTATCTCGTTGCCAGAGAGGAGGGGTTAGACGGAATCAAAGGCCTCGTGAAAAAAGGGACGGATTATAAATTCGGGAAGGGATGGTGGGCGGTCGTTCTTTTGCTCCTGCCCGCTCTGATCGTCATCTCCTATATCATCAGCATCTCGATAGAAGGAGTTGTTCCGCCATCTCCGGCAGAAGGGCTGTACTGGTTCCTGCCTGTCATCTTCTTTATCGTTCTGTTCACCAGCGGCCCGTTTCAGGAAGAATTCGGCTGGCGAGGCTATGCCCTGCCCAGGTTACAGAACATGTATTCTCCCTTCGTCTCCACGCTGATACTGGGATTTATCTGGGCTGTCTGGCATTTGCCGCAATTCCTCGTTCCGCATGAAAAAACCGGCATGTTTTACATAACGCCCGTCTGGTCATTCATTCTGACCGTAATGGCGGGGGCTTTTGTCTTTACCTGGGTTTATAACCATACCAACGGCAGTATTCTGGCAGCACTCTTACTGCATACGCAGAATAATTTATTTTACTGGATTTTCCCTGTTACATATACCAATACCGGTTATTTGTGGTTACTTGGTTTGTCTATGATGGTCGCAGCAGTTGTTGTTCTGGCTGACCGGAAAATTTTCTTCAAAAAACCTCCACAGACAGTCAACGAATATGAAGAAATTCACACGGGCGGCTAATAACGCTGACTTTCATTTTTCGTTTTTGACACCGAAACTGTAATCGGCCGTAAATTGTACTTTCCTTAATTCAAAATCGTCGGGCTGCTGCCGCTGCCCCTATTTCATTGGCTAGTTTCAGGGCCTCAATGCGCTCTTCTTCTGTATAATATTTTGCCATCCAAAATCGCTCCTTATTTTATAAGGCTATCATTTCCTTGCGATTTTGGAATGTAACTCCATAAGAGGCGCCGAGATTCGCGACGCGCTTTCCTGATCAATGTACATCGACGAGACGAACACGCTGTGACCGGACGTGGAGTACATTTGTTCTCACACAACTGGCCAGCTATGGCAACGAAACCTGTATCATCTACCTAGAAAATCACCACGACATCTATAAAATTATCCACGACCGCACGATTTGCCCAGTTTATATGCTGGAAACGCATACCGGTAACAGGAATAAACATCAGCATTCGCCTCCACGCACCCGGAATGACCACAGAGTGGATTGTGAACGCAAAGAGAAGATGGAATTTACCTTAGGTTTCCGATGGTCACATCAAAGAGCTGGATATGCTTTTTCTTAGAGTCATACTTTTTCCATTCGTCCCAAATCGCACACAAAAAGCCCATAGCCCTCTGAACTTACTGAAAAATCAGTGAGAAGGTGCTTGATTTTAATGGAGTGTATGCCCGGTGGAGCGGCAAAAAGCTGTCCAACCTCCGTTTCATACTGAGTCGGCATACTCTCAACTACCGGAAGAAACTGCATATAATCTGTAAACTCTCGCAGAAAGCGATATACTTCCAACGGATGTTCCATGTTTTTGCTAAAATACCCTTTTCGTTAAAAAGCCTATCAATACGTTTTCAACGATCCTCCTGATCATTCTTCATAAAAACCCAGTCCGTCCAACGCACGCAGTGCGCCCTCAAGATAACGATCTCCCGTGATAGGCCATTTAAATCCGGCACGATAAAGAATTTCGGTCGTCATCCTGTTTTCCGCATTTAACATATACATCTTGCCGCCGGCATCATCCGTTAGATACGCAATCAAACCGGAGACTCTATCACTTAAATTCGGAACATCTAAAGCACGTTTTAAGGCCATGTCGAATTCCACGTCGGTCACCACCTCAATGAGGAGACCGCATTGGTTCATGGCACTAATCACATCGGAGAAATAAATCTCGTGGTTATTGTAGGGGTGAAACACCGTGAATTCCCTGCCGGTTCCAGCCAGTTTAAGGATGGCTGATGCCGTGGAATCAATTGGTGAAAACTCAACCGGCTCGTTCATCAAGCTGATCGGGAATACACCCAGCGCACGATAACCGCGGAGTTGACGCATGAAACCATTGGTAAGGAAATTGATTTGAAACTCACCATCTCGGTCGCGGCTCATGAGGTTGCCAACACGCATTATGTGAGCGTCCAGACCGGCCGTAATGCCCTGCAATACAATGCGTTCTGCGTGAAACTTGGATTGGATGTAGGCGTTGTTGATGATCTGACCAAAAAACAAGTCACATTCTCTAATACACTTGTCCGACGGCGGTTGCCCATCCTTTCCTTCGCCTGCAACACTGACGGTGGAAACTTGAATCAGTCGCCGCCCCGTCGCTTGACATAGTGCAATCAGGTTCTGCACGCCGTGCACGTTAATGCGTTCCAGAGAATCATCCGAAACAAAATGCTTGACCAGCGCTGCACAGTTTACCAGCGTGCGGAAGCTGATATCCTTGAGGCTGTTTACAATTGCTTCATCCGTGATATCACCCTCCACGCAGAAAATCCTCTCCTCAAAAAGCTCTTCAAACGTCTGATCAAAATAGTAGACGAGCATGGTCTTCAGACGTTGCTCAACAGTAGCCGAACGGCCCTTGCGCACCAGACAATAAACCTTGCCTGAATAATTCATCAGAAACTCGTAGAGGACGTGCATGCCGAGAAATCCCGTTGCACCTGTGAGCAGAATGTCTCCCACATCTTCGAAGATCACCCGGTCAACGTTTTCGACACAATTTCCTTCTAAGACCGGTTCAAGCTGTGCGTAATCAAAATCGTCTCGCGTACTTGTGGAAACGTTGGGTTGCAGCACAGCCTCGTGCCCGCCGGCATGCTGTGCCAACTGACGAGGAGTAGGCAGCCGGAATACGTCCGCATACGTGATTGTATGCCCTTTCGCCAATGCGAATATAGCCACCTTTGACGCGCTGAGTGAAGTTCCGCCATTTTCGAAAAAGTTGTCGTTGGCACCGACTCGCGGGAGTCCGAGTATCTCGCCGAACAGATCACAGAAAGTGCGCTCAAGTTCATTTTCCGGCTCGGCATATTCGCGCTCAACCGCATTGTATTCCAGCTCCGGCAGTGCCTTGGCATTGATTTTTCCGCTTGCTGTCAAAGGCATGACTTCGAGTTGCATCAGAACGCCGGGCACCATATAGCTAGTTAGTTTGCTGGATAAATAATCTGTCAGTTCGGTTTTATCAATCGTCTTGCTGGCAGTGAAATAGGCTGCCAGGAATTGCTCCGTTTCCGAACCTTTCACCCGCACAATGCTCGTTAAAACATCGGGGAAGCTGTTGATGACTGCTTCAATCTCATCGAGCTCTATGCGCAATCCGCGCAGTTTGACCTGGTTATCTTTTCTGCCGCGGAATCGGATCATTCCCTCCGGCGTCCACTGCGCGAGGTCGCCGGTTTTGTAGGCCGGCAGGCCGTCCACGCGGATAAAGCGATCCCGGGTCATGTCCTCAAGTCCTATGTAGCCAGAACCAACGCCCGTTCCACAGATGGTCAATTCACCCAACGCGCCCATTGGCAAGATGTTATTATGCGGATCCAGCATATGGGCGCGTACGTTGGATGCGGGCTTGCCAATCGTAATGTTTTTTGAGTCGGTGATAGCGGTCATGGTGCAACTAATAGTTGTTTCCGTTGGGCCATATCCGTTCATGATGTAGGCATCTTCCCGAATGGCTCGGATTTTATCATGGAGTGGTGCTGGGAAGGCCTCGGCGCCAATATCGTAAGAGGCGACCCCGGCAAGCGCTTGCTGTAACTGTGGCAAATCGATGATGTTCATCAAGAAAGATGGTGTGCAGGACATCAGATCCACGTTGTTTTCAAGCATGAGCTGAGCCAGTGCAAGTGGATTATGAATTTCTTCCTCTGTCGCCATACAGATAGTCAGTCCATGGGCCAAGGGGATGAATTCCTCCATGATGGACACATCAAACGTGATGGCGGCCAAGGCAAGTGACACACTGCCATATTCGGTGTAACCCAAAATTTCCGGGTTTTTAGGGTTCGCATCAACGAAGTTCACCAAGTTACGCTGGGTTATCCGGACGCCCTTGGGTCGTCCGGTTGATCCGGAAGTATAGATGCAATAGCAAAGATCATCAGGACCGACCGCAATGTCCGGATTTCTGTCGTCGCCCTCCGCAAGCATGTCTTCAATCACGCTGAAGCTTAGATTCTCCTCTTTCAGAAAACCGCCTCTCTGCTCCATCACCTCACTGGTGACGAGCAGCTGGCTCATGCCGGAGTTTTCTATCATGTAAGCGATACGCTCGTCCGGGTATTCGGGGTCAATGCAAAGAAACGCGCCTCCCGCTTTGAGAATGCCCTGCCTTGCGATATAAACAAAAGCACTGCGCCGCATCATCACCCCGACGATTGTGTTTGGCTTGACGCCTTGCTCAATCAGCTTATGCGCCACACGATTTGCGCGTGTGTTGAGCTGTTCATACGTCAGTTTCTCTTCGGCGGCGATCACAGCGATGCGTTCCGGCGTGCGCGCTGTCTGTGCTTCCAAGAGACAGTGTGCAGGCTTTAGGTCAAGCGGCCAGTCGGTGTCATTAAAACGTTCAAGCAGGGCTAGAGACGCAGGCGACAAAAGACTGACAGCGGCCAACTCTTCTACCTCAAGCAGACTGACTACAGCGCTTGCCACGGCATCGGCCAGACTCCTTATCAGCTCCTCTGAATAAAGATCCGCGCGATATTCCCAGTCAAAGCGGTAGCCTTCCCCATCTCTGAACACATCGATATTCAAGGGTGCTTTTGCCGTGTTGAGCGGCAACGCGATGATTTCGGCCGAATGTCCGGCGATTTCGGCGCCTACCAAGTTTTCTCCCTGGTACGCAAAGATGATGTCTGAGGGGATGCCGAAGGCACGGCTTGCTTCAGAGAAAGAATAGAGGTCATGCGCCATCAGGCCGGCAAGTTCTTCCTTGACGTTGTTGACGAATTGGACGGTGTCGCCTTCGCTCGCGTTTACATACAGCGGCAATGTTTTAACCAGCATGCCGACCATGGAGGCTGTGCGTGGGTCCGTTCGCCCGTGGTAGATGACGGTAAACACAGCGTCCGATGCATGTTTCCACCGCGCGAGCGTTAAGCCGAATGCGGCAGTGAATAAGGCGTTGGGAGTTACCTGATGCTCCAGGCAAAAGGCGTCCACCGCCTTGGCCATAAGCCGTTCATCCCGGTGGTGGAAAGCCACACTGATAGCAGGTCTGTTTTCGTCCTCGGCGATATCCGGCTCGGGCAGGGAATCCGCGTCGACATCGCGGAAAATACCTTCATAGTATGCCTTTGCCTCCTCATAGGCTTCCCCGCCGCGTCTTGCGACCTCGTCCAGAGCCAGATCGAATGCGCTGTATGCTTCTTGTGTTAGTTTTTCACCTTTGTAAGCGCGGCTGATGTCGGAAAACAGAATGTCGAGCGAAGCGCCGTCCGCAATAATATGATGGATGTCGATCAACAAGTAGAGATTCTCGCCTGTTTTGTAAATCTTAAAATTGAAGAGAGGTGCGGTGTCCAAGCGGAAAATCGTAACTAGATCGCTACTTTTGGCTACCTGCAACTCCTCCTCGGAGATTTCCAAAATCTCCACATCAACGTCGAGGTCGTTGTGGGGAATCATATAGGGATTGCCTTGTTTATCCGCTTGTATGGCACACTTCATGGCAGGATGTGCCTCGACGGCCGCCAGTACAGCCGCTTTTAAGCGCTCCACATTGAGTGAAGAAGGCAAGCGAAGCATCATCGGGATGTTGTAGATGTCGCTCGGGCCGACCCGTTGACACTCCAGATAGATACCGGTTTGTGTTTGAGTCAGAGGGTACTTTTCATGTTTGGTACTTTCTGAAGTGGGCGCGTCCAAACATGCTAGCTCGAGCATGTGCGTAAGCATGTCATTTTCAATATCGAGAATCGAATAGCCTTTGAGCAGCGCTTTTACATCGGGACTAAACTGGAAGCGCTCATGCAGCACACGCGAAAGACGCACGGCGGAGAGGGAGGTCAGCCCCACCATCATCAAGTTAGTATTGATGGAAAACGTAGTTTCGCCGAGCACACTTTGCACCGCTTCAACGATCTGTTTTTCGAGCACGTTCATGATGTGGCCGGAGGGTTCGGCTGCAGCCGGTGCGGACTCAGGCGCGGGAAGCTTGCGCCGATCCACCTTGCCGTTCGGGTTTAACGGGATAGCATCAATCTGTACGGTCGCCGAGGGTACCATATACGGTGGTTTCAAAGTGAGAATAAAAGCATTCAATGCTTGTACATCCACCGTTTCTGACGACACGACATAGGCGACGATCTGCTTGCCATCGGCTGGCGTTTCTATGGCACTCACGGTCGCATCCTGAATTCCAGGAAACTGGCGTATGACGGCTTCTACTTCCGTTAACTCGATACGGAAGCCGCGGATTTTAACTTGCGAATCTCGGCGGCCGACAAACTCCACGTTGCCATCTGGCAGCATGCGCACGACGTCGCCAGTACGGTACACGCGGTCATAAGCGTTCTGACTGCAGAAGGGATTGGACTGAAATACTTTTTCTGTCAGCTCCGTGCGGTTCAAATAGCCTCGCGCCACCTGAACGCCAGCGATAAGCAACTCGCCCGGCACACCTATCGGCACACGACGATTTTGTCCGTCCACAATATACAATTTAAAGTTGTCCAGCGGTTTCCCGATTGGCACGTTGGCATAAAGACGATCAATCTCAAACGCCGTGGTCAAAATCGTGGCTTCGGTTGGACCATACAAGTTGAACACACGCAAGTCTTTCGGTGGGGCGAAGGGAACAAGTTTTTCGCCGCCCATGGACAGACAGGTGAGTGTATGCTGTTTGGTAGACAAAGCGAATTGGCGACCGACCTGTGTCGTCATGAAAGCATGGGTAAGGCCATGATCCCTGAAATACTCGTTGAGCTTGTCCAGTTCCAGCCGGATCTCATCGTCAATGATGTAAAGGGTGCCGCCGGAGACAAGTACCGGATACATATCCATCATGTTCGCATCAAAACCGTAACTCGCATAGGCGGTCACCCGGCTTTTCTCATTTAATTCATAGTAGCGGCAGTACCAGTGGCAGAAAGCCACCAGGTTTTTATGCTCGAGCATACACCCTTTGGGCTGGCCGGTCGTTCCGGATGTATAGAGCAAGATGAAAAGATCATCGTGAGACGGTCCGGAGAAAGCGCATTCTTGATCCGGCAGAGCTCCGATGTCTTTTGTTAGCAATACCGGACCTGTGTAATCAGGAAGAAGTCCGAGCAGGGATTCATCGACAATCAGCAACTTGGCGGATGCGTCATTGACCATAAAGGAGAGCCGTTCGGGTGGATACGAAGGATCGAGCGGCTGATACGCCGCGCCCGCTTTCGAGACGCCGATGGAAGCGAGAGGCATGAATTCGTTGCGCGGGATTAAAACACTGACAACATCTTCACGTCCGATGCCGAGTCCTCTGATGTAGGTGGCAAGCCTGTCTGTGCTGCGATCCAGGTCCGCGTAGGTAAGCTGCTTCTCCCTATAAACCACAGCCACCTTATCTGCTGTCCTGTTGGCCTGTTGGCGTAGCAGATCGACCACGGAACAAGTGTCATCATAAGGTCTCTCCGTGTTGTTAAACCGATCCAGAAGCAGTTCATCTGTTTCAGACAAGAGCTGTATTTCCCCTAAGATCCCGCCGTTGACAAAACTGCGCAGTACATCTTCAAATAAGGTGACGAGCCGCTTGACCGTGGCGCTGTCGTAAAGGTCACTGCGGTAGTCAATGGATACAGCGTAACCGCCACCCCTCCGAAACACCATCACCGACAAATTCGCCAGTGCGTAGCCAGTCTCCAGATTGTCCAACGGCACGTCGGCATCTCCCAGGCGAAGGGAATTCAGCGTTTCCGCTTGATACACGTATAAAATGTCCGCTTTTATACCGAACTCATTGGCCATTTCGCTAAACGGGAAACCGTCGTGGCACATGGACTGGTAAAAATGTTCCTGGATGTTTTGCAAGGCAGCACTGATCTGTTGGCGCTCGTCAAACTGAACATAGACCGGAATGGTGCGCACCAGCATACCGATGCTGTTCTTTAGACGCGGGTCATGACGGCCGTTGTTGACCGTGGCAAAGAGGCTTTCTGTTTGCCCCGTAAACTTTGCCAAGGTATAAGCGAAGGCGCCCAAGAACAAGGTTCCTTCCGTTACCCGAGCCTTTCTTACACAATGCTCCACCGCCTCGACAGAGAGCGCGTCGTTTAGCACATGATAATGCCTGAGCGCGGGGGCATCTGAAACATCGGAGGTGAGGGTGTGGTCAAACAATGGGTTAGAATCGACCTCGTTTCCGTCCAGAAAGGATGCGAAATAATCGTGCGCAGCCTGGTATGATGCGCTATCCTTGAAGCGGCGTTCGCTCTCAGCAAGCTGGAACGTACTGACCTCTTCTTTCAGTAGAGCATCACCGTCGTATGCACGAGTTAACTGGCGGAGGAAAACATCCGCTGACGCACCATCGAAGATGATGTGATGGACATCCATGAACAGATAGTCGTGATCCTCGGTACGTACAATTTCAAAACGAAACAACGGGCCGTCGCTCAGATCAAAGGGGCGTACAAAATCACGGCTGAAAATGTCGATCTTCTCTTCACTAACTTGTTTCACGGTAATATCGCAAGGGATCGACGCATCAAACACGAGGGCTGGATCACCGGCGCTAAGCTCCGTCTTTGTCCTGAAGACAGGATACGCGTCTACGACACTGCGAATGGCGCGCTGCAGGCGATCCACATCAATGCCGGGTTCTCTGTTGAAACGGAAACGGCAGGGGATGTTGTACAGGGTGGAATCCGGTGCCTGGCTGCAAGATAGATAGACTCCCAACTGACTGTTGCTCAGCGGCCGCAGGCCGGGCGTTGCGTCCGTCAGCATAAACAGATCTGCGTTGTCCGTTTGTGTTGTTCGGCGTATCTCAAGTTGTTTCGCAATCCTGGCCGGCGTACGACCCTGGAAAATATCCATGACTTCCAAATCCGGAACGCCGCAGATATCGACCAGAATGACTGCCTTGATGGAGTCGCCTCCCATAGCGAAAAAGTCATCATGGATGCCCACTTTTTCCAGTTTCAGCGTGTCTTCAAAGCCGCGGCACAAGCTCATTTGGGTATCATTCTCAGGTGCTTGGTAAATGGCCTGGAAGAGCGACGCGTCCGGTTTGGCTAAAGACAGGCGGTCAATTTTTCCGTTTGGGTTAAGCGGAAAAGCGTCCAGTTCCACGAGAAACAGGGGCACCATATACTCCGGTAAAAGGCCGTTTAACCAAGCGCGCAGGTCGTGTTCCTCCACCCGGCCCTCGGCTTTGTAATAGCCGCAGAGATAGGCCTGCCCATACTCGTTTTCGAACGCTTTGACTACGGCGGTCGTTATACCCTGAAAGCCAGCCATGGCGTGTTCAATTTCACCCAGTTCCACACGTTGCCCGTTTACTTTGACCATCCAGTCTTTGCGATTAATGTACTCCAGATTGCCATCTGGCAGCCGTCGTGCGAGATCGCCGGTGTGGAAAAAACGTTTACCGTTAATCAAGGAGAAGGCGTTCTCGGTTTCTTCAGGCAAATTCAAATAACCCAAGAAAATATCACCCGAGACACAAATCTCACCTTCGTCACCGGGCACGCCATCCTCAGAAACCAGTAAAATCTCAAGCCCCTCAACCACCGTGCCAATGGGGGTGTTTTCATAAGCCCTATCCACCTGGAAGCTGGTAATTGTGAGCGGAATTTCACTCATCCCATAGACATTGTAAAGCTGATAATGATCAGGCGCAACCTTGCTCAGCCGCTCACTTCCAGTCAGTACAT
Organism: Methanobacteriota archaeon; assembly: GCA_030054735.1. Taxonomy (GTDB): domain Archaea; phylum Halobacteriota; class Methanosarcinia; order Methanosarcinales; family Methanosarcinaceae; genus Methanosarcina. The sequence goes on from JASGVX010000089.1 coordinate 37,101, forward strand.
AGCGCAGGCTCTGACTGCGGTTCTTAAAGTTTTTCAACAACTGCGGACTGATGAAAATGCCTGTAATACTGTTATCGGCGATATAATCGGCAATTTTTTGCACATCCCTGTTTTTTTCGTTCGAGAGGATGTGTACGGTTGCACCCGAATAAAGTGGCGTTAAAAGGTCTAAAAGCAAGGCGATAAAGCTGAACGGCGCCGTGCAGGCAATCTGATCCTCGCTCGACAACGCGGAAATATTTCGGATTCGTTCAAGGCCCGCCATTAAGCCGGTCCAGCTCTGAACCACTCCTTTCGGTTTCCCGGTCGAACCGGAAGTATAGGTAACAAGCGCGCAATCAAGTGCAGCCGGTTCGACGATTTTCTCCTCTGGTGTTAGCCGTTGCGCATGCTCGAAAAAATCCTCGTCAATAGAGACAAGCGCACTGCAGTCGCTCTTAATGTAGTTAATTCGCTCCTGCGGATAGGCCGGGTTGAGCGGCACGGCAGCAGCGCCGATACGGATCACAGCAAGCAGTGCCGCTACGTAGCGAACATCCCTTGGCAACAAGATAGGAACCAAATCATTTGTCTTGATACCTGAATCTTGAAGGAGGTGGGCGACACGAGACGCCATCACGTCAAGTTCCTCATAGCTTGTCTGTCGGTACCCATCTTGATCCACAATGGCTGTTTTTTCTGGATGTGATTTGGCGAATTCAGCGATCCGCATAGCAAGTGTTAGCATAGATTTTCCTTCCTTTCATCTCTAGTTAATGCGTACTTCAATAGCAAGGCGCTAATAACAAGTGCTGACGCTTCAGCCAGAAGCCATGTCCACCAGATTCCCTTTTTCCCAAGCACATTGACGGTGATGAATAGCCCTAAAATCATGAATACCGAGCTGTGCAATAGTGAAATCAGCGTGGAACAGAGAAGCTCTTCACGCGCCTGAAAAAAGTAAAGGATCAATACGTTGATGCCTGTAAATGGAATAGCCAACGCAAACACCCGGATAGCGTAAAGCATATAACCGAGCATTGGTTCTTCTGAAATGGAGAACGCTCGGGCGATCAGCGGCGCACCGATCAAACAGATCAGCATACAGAGTACTGTGACCACTACCTCATACCTAAACCCGAGATTCAACACCTCACGCATACGATCCAGTCTGCCTCCGCCATGACTTGCTGATAAGATGGGCTGCCCAGCTTGTGCAACACCTTCGTAAAAAGCCAGCGCAATCATCGAAACTTGAGTCACCACAGCGTAGACGGCAACCAAAATCTCACCGCCCAGGCTCATGATGACAATATTAAACACGGCGGTTGTTGTTGCCATACCAAATTGAGCGATAGATAGTGGAAAACCGGCTTTGAGGCTGCGCCAAATTCGGCCTAATGTGCAAGCAGACAAGGTATAACGCAGTGTGTTCTTTTGGCTAAGAAAGTGAGACAACTGCACCAGCACGCCGGAGGTATAGGCCAGACAAGTAGCCAGCGCGGCGCCTCGAGGACCCCATTGAAGCGGTCCCACGAACAATAGATCCAGGATGATGTTCATCCCAGCACAGGTCAGCGTTGCCACGATCACACGGTTTGGATCGCCGTCGTATCGGACAAAAAACAACAGTAGCCCATAGATCATCATGGGTATCAAGAACCACATCAGGACGCTGGCGTATTCCTGAGTAATACCGACAATTGCCTGATTGGCGCCGAGGAAGAGAACAATACTACGTGTTTTCAATATTCCCCATACCGTAAGCGAAGCACCAATCAACAGTGTCACCGTGAGCGCAACTGAAAAATAGCGGTTGGATTCTACAAAATCGTCTTTGCCGATAAAAAAGGCATATACTGTCGCAGCACCACCTGAAATCAAGAGCGTCAGCGCGTTGAGAAGAAGGTAGATCGGCATGCACACACTGACTGCAGAAATCATGTCGCTGCCGAGCAGCATGCTCAAGATGACAATGTCCGCCAACGACGCAACGGTTGCTGTCAACATGGACATAATCGCTGCTGGATACAGCTTGCGGTACAAACTGTAAATATCCCCATGTAAGAAGTCCAGCTCCATGTTCAACCCCCCCTTGATTAAAACTGTTTTTCTCTGCTGTTTCTACAGATGAATCCTGTGTTACACCCTTGCTTAAAAAAATATGCTTTGTATTTTTAGTTCACCTTCTTCATGAATTCCCTCTACGCAAACAGCAGCCTTGTATTCACTGCCGCAGGGGATTTCCAGAAATGTCACTGTATGCCCCCGGATTATCTGGCTTCCAAATGGAACACGGAGTGAAATCTCGTAAAAATTATCAACAATTCCCTCCCCGGTCAATTTCAGATAGCTTTCTTTTCCAGTCCACAGCATATAAAAGAGCTCCCGTTGCTCATCCCAGCTTTTATCGATAAACAGCTTCTGTTCTTCAGACGATAAAACCTGATCCATTATCTGTAATGGCTGAGTATTTATTTCCTCAATATCACAACCAATTGGAGCCTCGGCGATTGCACATAACACCTTTGAACCGGAATGGCTTAAGCTGAAGAACAATTTTTCGTTGTTTTCCAGATAGGGCTTTCCCGTAGGCGTTACTCCAAGCCTTGCTCCGGTGATCCCTACGTCCCTTAGTGCTTTCTGCAGAAGTGCCCCCACAGCAAGAGAAAGCATTTTGTCCTTTGGAAACAGATATCTGTCAGCTTTTTTTTGTCTGGCAGTATCAACTAAGCGATATACAGTTTCAAATTTTTTCGGATCCTCAAGAGCCTTAACGTCAGCAATATATACTTTCATTTATTCGACAGCTTCATTCAATGGCAGGATATTCATCTTACCGTCAAGATTGGTTAGCTTAAAGACCTCCATCACATCGTTGCTCACATTTATGACAGAAAATTCAGCCTCCATGGTCTTTGCCTTCTTGTAGGCGGCCACGACCTGCCTGAGTCCGGATGAGGAAATGTACTCCAGCTCTTTGAAATCCAGAACGATAGTTTCCGCCTTTACTATCTTGTCAATCTCCACTCCAAGGGCAGGCGCTGTCTCAGTATCCAGCCAACCTGCTACGTGTATGGTGAAAACAAGATCTTTTTTGTCTACTATAATGGTCATCTGCATTACTCCTTAAAATATTTAATGATTAGCAAAACATTGTTCCCCTCTATGTTTACATACCGGCAGTAGTCTGCAAATGATTGGGTAATCAGCCTACCCAAACCGCCGATTTGATTATCTGGATCGTAGTCCTCTGCCTTGATTGTTTCTCTTGTCTGATCAAAAGGCTTTCCGCTGTCAGTGAACTGAATAGCAACGGTGCCATCTTCCCAACTCTGCTTATGGCAGATAGTGATTCCCCCAGGTCTGTCGTAGGCATAGGAGCAGATATTGACAAAGCACTCTTCAGCTATCAGGCACAGGCGTTTTTGCATCTTTTTGGGAATCCGGTCATCCATGAGGATCCAATTACGAATCCTGCTGTATGCTGACACCTCAGCCGGCAGTGTAAGCTTTTCCGAACGAGAAGTAAAGGAAAGCATGGTGATGTCATCGCTCTGTTCGCCGCCCGCCGTAAAACAGTTTAATTCGTTTTTGACCTGCGTCACCGCATTTGCTCCATCCGTCTCCGAAAGGATCTTTTCGAGCCGCTCCATCCCAAAGAATTCCGCATCCCGGTCAACGGCTTCATTGACGCCGTCTGTATAGAGAAAAACCGTACTGCCGAGCGGAAAGACTTCCTCTACTGTTTGATATTTCTCGCCCGCAAAAAGCCCTAGCGGCACGCCGTTTGAAGCGGAAAGGGGCTTTTGCTTCCCTTCATGAAGGAGGTAAGGAGGATTGTGCCCTGCGTTGGCATAGCAAATCACCCCCGCCTTTGGATCGGCAAAAGCAAGGAAAGCCGTGATGAACATCATATTCGGGTTGGAATGCTCCAGCTCGCAATTCACGGCTTCAAGTACCTTTCCCGGCGCCATACCCTGCTTGACGAAGCCTCGGATCATGCTGATGACGCTTGCCATGAAAATAGCTCCGCTGATGCCCTTCCCCGATACATCCGCGACAACAAGCACCATATGGCCGCGGTCTTCAAAATAATCATAAAAATCACCGCCTACATTCCTTGCAGGAACCATAAGCGCGCTGATTTCCGAGAAGGCATCTGCATAGTGCGGCTCCGGCAGAAATCCCTGCTGAATTTCGGAGGCAAGGCTGAACTCGTACGCCTGTCGGTTCTGCAGTTCCGTATACGCCTTGATACGAGCGATATAGTCACGCGTATTTGCCGCCATATAATTGAATGAAGTCCCGATATGGCTGAATTCATTGTCACCTCGGACCACAATCGGCTGCACATCGTAATTATCATTCTCGCCGAATGCTTTCATGGTGGCGCTAATTGTCTCCGCAGGCTTTATGACCTTCCTTTTAAGAACACGGTAAAAAATAAAGGCGGAGAGTATTACGGTTGCGAGAGAGAAGATAGTCCTCCAGAGAAGTGCTCTTTCAAAGCGATTGCTAAGATAGTCGGCACTGATGTCAGCTCCGATAACCGCAGTCACAGACCCATCAGGCCCCGACAATGGAACATATACGGAAAACACATGCCCGTATTGATTGTCTGTTTCACAGGTGACCAGCAAGGTTTCACCCCGCATGACAGAGGCCAGTTCATCAGAAATATTCCCTTCCCTGACAGTGCCGGGCGGAAGGCTTTCAGCAATCTCGCGTTTTTCTTCATTTCCCTCGACACATACATACGTAATCTGCCCGGAATCAACGTCCGGAATCACAATGTATAGATACTCAAGCTGAAAACTCTTGATCAGGCTTTGAAATGTATCCGATATTTCTGCGCTGACGGCTTCGTCGGCTATCATAGTTTCGGGATAGACGCCGGAATAAAAGCGTGAAGTCACCTGTGCAGCATTACTTGCCTTGGAAACCACCGTTTCCCGCACAAAGATATCGGCTTCATACACACTCATTGCCATCGTGATCCCTATTGCTAGCAGGCTGACAACAAGAATCAGAGCAAGTATTGATTTGGCAATAGAATGTTTCACGAAGTCACGCCCTTTTCTATCAGAGTTAAAATCGGTTGCCATCTATCCGAAACGTCATTCTGCAATAAGATATCGTAAATTACGCACTCATTGAAATGGGACACGTTCCCTGTCACTTGATAGGATTGAGTTGAAGACTATACAGAGCTTAAACCTTATCTTTTATGGTTCCACAATATTAAAAGGTCCGTCTGCACCCGTATCAAACTGATTTAAGTTCTCTACTATCAGCTCTAAAAGTGCTCCATCTCCCTCTATCTTTGCTAAGTTGGAGAACTCCTCCAATTTCTTTTCTAGTATCAGAAAGAGGACCGTTCTGCTGGTGTTTATTGAAAGGTCTGCACCCTCATTCAAGGTATCCTCAAATTGGAGCAAAGCAGCATTTTTAAAGCGAAGCATAAATTTTTCTCCAGTGTCCTTAAGGGTAACATTTACGGTAAAGTCATGTTCCGCCATTACCGCCTTGTCAAGGAGAATTCCCATAAAGTCAAAGATATTTGAGGCTTTCATGTTCGCCAGCAAATCGTCTCCCCGCTTTAGTTTGGAGCTTTCTCCCATATTTCCATACCTTGTTTACTATATAATAATTTTACCGCTGTATCACTTTACCCTTAGGTTTTTGTGTTACTGGTGAAATCTCTCAACAAAAGCTGCTCAGAAGGATAGATACCGAACAGTTCTGGCACATAGCGGACGGACACATTGATAATCCATCCCGAAATAATCTTTGTCAACGCAATACCTACTAACCTACATCCTACATTCGGCAGGTCGACATTAAAAATTAGAACATTTTTCTTGATGTCGTTTTTTGTATCCACTAGCTAGAAATGAGGTTAAAAGTTGGTTAACATGTGGCTCAACCATACACATATATAAATACTGGATCAATTTTTCATAAAAGTTTAGTATAAGATATTATTAATTGATCATATCTAAACCTAAAAGTTACGTACAAATACTATGTATTATTTCAAAATCGCCATCAATAGAAATTATGAAAAATTAAATATCGACCTGCCGAAAGAAGGATAAGAAGAAATTTAAGGGCCAGGACGGCAGTCTGGTGTCTGAGATAATGGAGATAGACTAAAAGTGGATGAAAGATTTCACCTGAGCTCCCAAAATTTAAGCGCATAAATCTAATTTCCTAATCCACTATGTCAGACGATTGTTATTTTAAATTAGCTTATTATTCATGCACTTAAATTTAAGCACATAATAAGATATCAGAAGAACCTTATGCGCTTAAAAAGGCAGAAGTTAGGATTTTAGCGAACTAGTGAATATAGAATAATTGAGTAAGGCCGAAATCCAATATACGAAGCTGAAATCTAAAAGCTGAATTAAAAAATACAAATAAAAGACTTATAAAACCATTGGAGAGAGAAATTTGCAGAATTTCCTCTGGCTGAAATAGCCCTCACAGGGGCAACCGCCGGCAAATTTCTCAAATGTGGATAAGGTAAACATTCAGTCATAACGAAGTGAAAAGGAATTTGCAAGACCGGGTACAGAGATCTTCTGTAACCTGGCGTTTTCTGCATTTACCCTTCGAGTACAATCTCGATGCTTATGTCTTTTGGGACCTGGATTCTCATGAGCTGGCGGAGTGCTCTTTCATCGGCTGCTATGTCGATGAGCCTCTTGTGTACGCGCATTTCCCAGTGGTCCCAGGTTGCAGTCCCATCACCGCTTGGGCTCTTCCTTGTAGGAACGAGAAGCTTCTTTGTGGGAAGCGGGACTGGCCCTGAAATGCTAACTCCTGTCCGTTCCGCAATTGATTTTACCTGGTTACAGACTCCGTCCAGATCTTTAGGACTGATGCCTGACAATCTTATTCTAGCTTTTTGCATACCTTTTTTCTCCTTTAAAAAATGAAAAAAGGAGAGTGTTATTTCTGCTTAACACTCATGCACATGCCTGCGGCAATTGTCATACCCATATCGCGGATAGCGAACCTGCCGAGCTGTGGAATCTCTTTTACGGGCTCGATGACCATCGGCTTTGTTGGTTTGATGGTAACGATTGCTGCATCTCCAGCCTTAATGAAGGTTGGGTTTTCTTCCTTTACCTGACCAGTCTTCGGGTCCAGCTTCTTGTCAAGAGTGATCAGCTGGCATGCGATCTGGGAGGTGTGGGCGTGGAAAACAGGTGTGTACCCTGCAGTGATCGCGGAGGGGTGCTGAAGGACCACGATCTGTCCAACAAACTCGTCAGCAACCTTTGGTGGGTTAGCAACATGACCACAGACGTCTCCTCTGCGGACATCGGATTTGCCTATACCACGGATGTTCCAGCCAATGTTGTCACCTGGAACTGCCTGTGGAATTTCTTCGTGATGCATTTCAATGGACTTAACTTCACCGCTGGCTCCACCTGGCATGAAAATTACCTTGTCACCCTTCTTCATAACACCGGTTTCAACCCTGCCTACAGGCACAGTTCCGATACCTGAGATGGTGTATGCATCTTCGACAGGGATCCTGAGTGGGAGAGTGGAGGGCTTTTCAGGCTCTTTGAGGTTGTTGAGGGCTTCCATCATATATGGGCCCTTGTACCAGGGAGTATTTTCACTTAGTTTGCTAAAGTTGTCGCCTTGGAATGCAGAGGTAGGTATGAATGGAATTTCACTTGGCTTGAACCCAACCATTTTCAGAATTCCTGAAACCTGTTCGACAACTTCCTTGTACCTCTTTTCACTGTATTCAGCTGCGTCCATCTTGTTAACAGCAACAATGAGCTGGTTGATACCAAGAGTTCTTGAGAGGAAGATGTGCTCCTTTGTCTGGGCCATGACACCATCAGGGGCTGCAACGACAAGGATTGCAGCGTCAGCCTGAGAAGCGCCTGTAATCATGTTCTTAACGAAGTCACGGTGACCTGGGCAGTCTACAACTGTAAAGTAGTACTTTTCAGTGTCGAACCTCTTGTGACCGATGTCAATTGTAATACCTCTCTCACGCTCTTCTTTAAGAGAGTCCATAACCCAGGCGAAAGCAAAGGATTCCTTACCCTTCTGCTTTGCTTCTTCCTTGTACTTCTCGATGATATGAGCAGGTACAGCTCCTGCTTCGTACATTAAGCGTCCTACTAATGTTGATTTTCCGTGGTCAATGTGACCAATCACTGCTAAATTCATATGCGGTTTCTCTGATGCCATCTAAAATTCTCCTTTAAATTATGGTTGAGCCTCATTGCTATATCAAATCATAGTATATTAACATTAGGGCTGATCTCATAATGGTTAGACCTTCTCCGGTCTTCTTTCAACCATTACTTATAATTACCCGATTTTAAATTATCGGGTTGGCATAATTGCTTTTCCAGTGGCCTGGAGTGTTTTCCCCATTATAGGCATACCTTGTTTTAAATCTTTCCCGTCAGACATACTCTGTAAAAAATCTTCAATATATCATGTTAATTCGCTGAGAGTTTTGCCTTCACAGGTTAATGCCTTAAAAGGGAAAAGCGGAGACAAATCCGCTTAGATCGAAAGGTAGTCAGAAGCTTTGGGCAACTCTTTCTTCAGGCCTTTCCTTTCTCTAATCTGGCCAACGATTTCGTTCAGAATGCTTGACGGTACAACGTCAAACCCTCCGAACTCCGTACTCCACAGGGCACGCCCTTCGGTTGCGGACCTTATCTCTCCTGCAAACCCGAACATCTCAGCCACAGGTGCCAGGGACTCGATAATTGCCAGGTCTCCTTCCGTACTCATGTTCTGGATAACACCGCGGCGGCCCTGTAGTTCCTTTGTTGCACCGCCCATTAAGAGCTGAGGTACCTGGACAAAGACCTTCTGGTAAGGCTCAAGCAGGCTGTCTTCTGCCATAAGCATTCCTGCCTGGATTGCCTGCCTTGATGCAGGAATAATCTGAGCCGGACCTCTGTGGATTGCGTCTTCGTGAAGCTTTGCATCTACAAGCACACACTTTACATTTGCTACAGGTTCTCTGGTAAGCGGACCTGCACGCATTACCTCTTCAAACCCGTCCAGCACCAGTTCCATTGTCTCGTGAAGGTACTGGATACCCTTGGTCATATCAATGAAGATATTGGAATTGTAGATGCCGGTAATGCCTTTTGCCTCTTCTTTGTCCATACCGAGGTCAATGAGTTTCTGCCTTCTCTCAAGTTCAGGCATGTTCATCCTGACTTCCCCTTCCTTGATTGCACTGACGATCTCAGTATCAAGGGGTTCGACATAGATATAGAACCTGTTGTGCCTGTTCGGAGACTTTCCTTCTACAGGCTCGGTCTTCTTCTTAATGGTTTCCCTGTAAACGACAATCGGCTTGCTCGTGGTGATTTCAACGTTCTTGTCCCTTTCGATCCTGTGAGCTATAACTTCGAGGTGAAGTTCTCCCATACCTGCCATCAGGTGTTCCCCAGTTTCCTCATCCAGAGTAATCTGAAGAGTTGGGTCTTCCTTTGCGACCTGCCTGAGAACCTCTATAAGTTTGGGGAGGTCTTTGGTATGCTTGGCTTCGACAGCCACGGTCACTACAGGTTCGCTTACGTGCCTGATACTTTCAAATGGAGACATCCCGTCTAGGGTGGTAACAGTAGACCCGACGATTGCGTCTTTTAAGCCTGTAACTGCGGCAATGTTTCCTGCAGGGATCTTGTCCACTTCAAGCCTTTCAGGGCCCATGAAGATACCGACCTGCTGGACTCTGCTCTTCTTTACAGTCCCTGATGTATAAACTTCCATGCCACGGGTAAGAGAACCGCTAAACAGCCTTCCAGTTGCTACTTCTCCTGCGTGGGGGTCAACGGAAATATCCGTTACCATGAAAGCAAGGTCTCCTTCTGCATTTGCACTGGACATGGACTTTCCGATTTCGGAATTTTCATCTCCGTGCCAGATGATCTTTACTCTATTCTTCTGAGCTTCAAGAGGGTTTGGCAGGAAGTGAATAACCATGTCAAGAACAGCTTCATGCAGTGGACACTTTTCTGCCAGGGACTTCATATCCCCGCCCTTACAATAGTCATACACATCATTAAAGGAAACCCCGGTCTTATTCATCATAGGCACACTGATTGCCCAGTTGTAAAGAGCTGAGCCAAAAGCTACAGTCCCTGCTGCAGCATTTACTTTCCAGCCTGCCTTATACTTCTCCGGGTTCATGTTCTTGATGAGCTTGTTTACATGGTCGATTACTTTCCCGAGGCGCACCTGCATTTCCTGGGAGTCGACCTGCAGCTCATTGATAAGCCTGTCTACCTTGTTGACGAAAAGCACGGGCCTTACATGCTCCCTGAGGGCCTGTCTGAGCACGGTTTCTGTCTGGGGCATAGTGCCTTCTACGGCATCCACAACCACAACAGCCCCGTCCACGGCTCGCATGGCACGGGTAACGTCTCCACCGAAGTCAACGTGTCCGGGAGTATCAATTAGATTGATCAGGTAGTCTTCATCATTGTAATTGTGAACCATGGAAACGTTAGAGGAATCAATTGTAATACCTCTTGCCTGTTCCTCTTCATCGGAGTCCATGAATAACTGTTTTCCGGCAAGTTCCTTTGAAATCATGCCAGCGCCTGCTAACAGGTTATCCGATAATGTAGTTTTCCCGTGGTCAATATGCGCAACAATGCCAATATTTCGGATTTTTTCGGGTTCATTCATGAGCGTCGTTACGCGCTCGACCATTTTCTTTCTTCGTCCCATGCTGATACCTTTTAAACAAATATGATTTGGTTATATAATTTATTTTAGATTGGGTCAACTCGCATAATCGATTAGCGTGCTGCCTTTGCAACTCTTTCCTTTGCGTCCTTTCTGTTGATTGAGAAGGATTTTGTATCGCGGTTTGCTGCGCCTATGAGTTCGCTTGCAAGACATTCTGCAACAGAGCGCTTGGATTTGAAGGCAGCAGCATTTGTTCCCATACTGATGTAGCGCAGAGCAGTGTCAACGCGCCTCTGAGGTGCAGTGTCTACTGCTTTTGGAACGGAGATCCCTCCGTATTTTAGCCTGACAACTTCTTCTCTGGGCCCTGCATTTGCAATTGCGTCCACGAGAATCTGGATCGGGTTCTGCTGGGTCTTCCTGTAAATAATTTCAAAAGCATCCTCAATTGCGCGGAGAGTCACCTGTTTCTTTCCGCTATTGATTTCTGTCCTCATGAGGTTGTTTGCAAGGCGCTCTACAATCGAAATTTCGGATTTGTTAAACTGCTGCCTGGCATGTTTCCCACTGCTGTGAGGGTAAATGACGGGAGTAAGGCTTACATAACGCTTAATTCCGAGGTCTCTTACTTCAACTTCACTTGGGTCCCATTTGCCGAAGATTTTGTACAAAATAATCATCTCCTGGGTTTTTCCAATCTGCCTCTTACCATCTGGTCCAGAGACACGTTGTTTACAGCAATTACCTTGAAACGTACGCCGGGAATATCACCCATAGCACCACCCATACGACCTCCGATCCTTTCTACGGTAACTTCATCGTGTTCATCAATGAAGTTTACTGCACCGTCTCCGGGACAGAAAGCGGTTACCTGACGCCCATTTTTAATTAGCTGGATCCTTACACATTTTCGGATTGCGGAGTTCGGCTGTTTTGCTTCAACTCCCACTTTCTCTAATACAATACCCCGCCCCTGCGGTGCACCACCAAGAGGGTCAGCTTTTACATTCAGACCAAGAACACGCCTGCCATAGTACGTATCTTTCCAGCGGGCATTTTTCCTGGTTTGTTTGAGAATATTAGCTGCATATTTTCCTTTAGCCATAGTAAATTTCTCCAGTTAATAATTGATCATAGTTTGACATTAAATGCCAGAATTGTCCTTCAACGCCGGATTAATGGATCAACGTAAAGTAAGGAATATCACTGCAGGATCACGTCTTCTATAGTGTGGTGACGACGTGCAAGCATCTTCACTTTCTCTATATTCTTACCGTTGCGACCGATGGCAAGCCCCTTCTCTTTATTTGCTACCTCTACATAAGCTAACCGCTTGCCATTTTTGTTTGTAAGATTCACGGAACTTACGGATACCGGTCCAAAGGCATTCTTGATAAAAGTTACAGGATCCTCTGAATACTCCACAAGCTCAATGGATTTGTCCAGGGCTTTTTTAACACGGTTTACATTCTCCCCGTTTTTGCCTATTGCAAGCCCCATATCGCCCTGTTTTACAACATATATGAGCCTTTCCTCTTCCTGAATACAGTCAAGTATTTTGGCCCGTGTCATGTTTTCAAACAATGCAATGTACTGGATGCTTTCTGCAGTAAGTCTTATTTCGCCCAAGACCTTGCAACTCCTTATTATAAAGCTTTAGCTGCCAGTATATCCGATTCTCCCGCATCAATGATTGCCATGGCTGCAATCGTGAAGGGCTTTCCACATATGGGGCCGAGTTCTACACTTGTGCCCTCGTATTCGAGAACCTGAACATTTGTTTCCTGAACTTTCTGTTTAATATCTTCCGGACAGTTTGATGCCAGAACCACCATTTTTGCTGAGCCATTTGCTGCTGCATCAACGGTCCTGTTTGCCCCGATTATTACTTTTCCTGTTTTCACAGCTTTGTTAAGAGATTTATCAACATTAATCTTCATTTTCATCAACTCTCGTCTCAAATTAGCTCGTCTACTCTATCTCATTCTAAATAAAGATTCCAAGCTCGGTGAGTATATGGTACTCTAAATACCTGATGCTTTATATCAATTTTCTGGTTATGAGCCTCGCGGACTCGAGTTTCTGCAGCAGGCTTTGATGAAGTTTATTAGATAATATACACAGGGTCTGGCCCCGTCCTGTATCATTTTATTTATTTAAATAATTATAGGTCAGGCCAGGATTTTTACCTCCTGGTCTTTACTCCTCTTCGGCTTCGATTACTGGTGCTGCTTCCACTGCTTTCTCAACTTTTCTACTTACCAGGTGTATGTCTCCTGTACCCATGCGTATAGGCTGACCTACAATAATATTTTCCGTAACACCCTGCAGTTCGTCCACATATCCGCGCATACCTGCATCAAGCAGGTGGTTAACAGTAACTTCGAAAGCTGCACGGGCAAATACACTTGCCTTTTCACCTGAGATCCCGTGCCTTCCGATCTGTTTTACTTCTCCGTCCGAAGTCATAAGGTCTGCAACAAGCATAATGTGTCTTATGTCCACGGTAAGACCCTGTTCACGCAGAGTATCTGTGGCTTCTTTAATTATCGCGTTTCTTGCAGCCTCGACCCCTAAAACTTCATAAATTTCATTAATATTGTTTGTGCTGATCCTTGTCTTGTCCACACCATCGAACTGGAGGACTTCACGCAGGGCCGACCCTTCCGTATAAAGGGTATACTCTTCACCCTCTTTCCGGACCACTACTCTTTTTATCCCTTCTATACCTTTAAGGGTAACATCGTGGATGTTTTTTGCCAGCTGGAGCAGTTCCCTGTAGGAAGGCTCTCCCGGAGTGATTACAATCTGGTTGTCTATATCAGGAGAAATACTGACCATTGCATTCAGCTCTTCTTTAAACCTCTCTTTTACCTGATCTATTGTAATATTCCTGCCTTCCATTGCCTTTTCTTGCAGGTCTATTATAAGTTTCATCTGGGAAAGGTCAGTTGTCACGTCTGCTATATGGTCGATTTTGGTCGCTTCAATCTCCCACGCAAGCGCTCTTGTTTTCTCCCTGTCGTAGGCATAGTCTTCCGGATTTTCTTTGGAAAGGGCAATTGTCATCATAGGAGTGCTCGGAATCTTCCTTGCATCCACAATTTCAATAAGGCGGGGAAGACCTAGAGTTACGTTAATCTCAGCCACACCAGCGTAGTGAAAGGTACGCATCGTCATCTGAGTACCAGGTTCCCCTATTGACTGGGCTGCAACAACGCCCGCAGCATCACAGGGTTCAATGCATGAGGCAGTATATTCTTCCATTACCTTTTTTATAATCTCTTCCATTTCCTTCTTGCTTACCCCGGCTTTGAGGACATCTTCCCTCAGAGTTTTTAAAATGTTAGATGGAAGCGGGAGGTCCTTTATCATGCTGTCTACTGTAGCCTCGCTAATACTCATCATGCCACCTCCTTGTTTAGCACGGAACTGACAATCCTGTGGATAGTATCAGGTTTGCTGAAAACACTCTTTGTAGGGTCAATTCCATCTTCCCCATACTTAAACTGTACAAGCACGCCCCTTGTATCTCGGACCGTAAGGTCATACTGGACTTCAAGGTCCTGAAGAGCGTTGACAAGTCTTCTCTGCAGGTAACCTGACTGTGATGTCCTGACCGCAGTGTCCACAAGACCTTCTCTACCACCGATTGCGTGGAAGAAATATTCGGTCGGGCTAAGCCCGCTCTTGTAACTTGCCTTAACGAAACCGTGGGCATCTGATCCCAGGTCTCCTTTCTGGAAATGGGAGAGGGTCCTGCCTGCATACCCTCTGCGGATGCGCTCACCACGTACTGCCTGCTGGCCGACACAGGCTGCCATCTGGGTAAGGTTAAGGATAGAACCTCTGGCCCCAGAGCGAGCCATAATAACCGCAGGGGTTTCAAGCCCCATGTGGATGTCTGCAATTCCACCGGTCTTGTCTCTGGCTTTACCCAGCTTCTGCATGATGCTCATTTCAATTGTTTCATCAAGGGTTCTTCCAGGAAGTGGGTCAAGCTCTTTATTTTTATATGATTTGATAAGGTTCTGCACGGCGTCTTCAGCTTCAGTGAGGACCTCGTTGATCTGAATCTTTGCTTCTTTCGGAATGTCTTCATCTGCTATTCCAAAACTCAGTCCCGTGCGCATAATTGCCCTGATTGAAAGCTTTGTCATTTCATCTACAAAGAGGGCTCCAGCATCGGGACCGATTTCTTTGATGATACGATCCTGAATCTTCCCTTTGAAAGCTCCTATTGCCGCTTCGTCTATCGTACCCATAAGGAGTTTACCATTCCTTATTACTACATAGGCATCGTTAGGGCATTCTTCTTTCTTACAGGTATCACAGTGTGAGCAGACCTGGGCTGAGAACTCTAGATTGAGATCTTCAGGCAGGATCTGGCTGAAGATCTGTTTTCCTGTCCAGTAAGGGTTTCCGTTCTCATCAATGCCCGCATGTTCAGGCAGGGCGCGTACGTGGCTTTTTCTCAAAAGGTCGTAAGCATCGTAACTGGAAATATGTTTTTCATAACGAGTTAGCAGGAAAAGCCCTGAAATGTGGTCGTGGACCCCACCGATAATCGGACCTCCAAAACGTGGGGAAAGAATATTTTCCTGAACCTGCATGAGGATCTTTGCCTCAGCCCTTGACTCTTCAGTCTGAAGGGCATGCATGTTCATTTCGTCCCCATCAAAGTCAGCGTTGTATGGAGGACAGACTGCAGGGTTCAGCCTGAAAGTTTTGTTCGGCAACACCTTTACGGAGTGTGCCATGATACTCATCTTGTGAAGAGACGGCTGCCTGTTGAAAAGAACGGTGTCACCGTCTTTTAACTGCCGTTCCACGATCCAGCCATGTTCCAGCTTCTCTGCAAGGTCTTCCTTATTCATATTGGTTACTTTTATGCGCCTGCCGTCAGACCTGAATACATAGTTTGCTCCAGGGTGGATGTCTTCCCCATTCCTTACATAGACCTTGAGCTGTTCGATGTTCCTTGTGGTTACTGTTACAGGCACTGTAAGAATCTGTGCAATGGGTATAGGGACACCGACTTCATTTATGCTGAGGTTTGGGCCAGGAGAGATAACTGTACGGGCAGAGAAATTAACACGTTTACCTGACAGGCTTCCCCTGAACCTCCCTTCTTTACCTTTTAAACGCTGGGAAAGGGTCTTAAGAGGTCTGCCTGATCTGTGCCTTGCAGGTGGGATTCCTGAAACCGAGTTGTCAAAAAATGTGGTAACGTGATACTGAAGCAGCTCCCAGAGGTCCTCGATGATAAGCTGCGGGGCTCCAGCTTCCCTGTTTTCCTGGAAGCGCTGGTTGATCCTGATAATGTCTACCAGCTTGTGGGTCAGGTCGTCTTCACTGCGCTGCCCGGATTCCAGTGTAATCGAAGGACGTACCGTAACAGGAGGTACGGGCAGGGCTGTAAGGATCATCCATTCAGGCCTTGCGTTTTTTGGGTCCATCCCTACAACCCTGATGTCCTCGTCAGGGATGTTTTCAAAGCGGTCCCTTATCTCTGTAGGGGTTAGCTTCTCTCCATTTTCCAGGTATTCAGTGGGTTTTTCGAATTTGATCTCGAGCTGTTCCTCATTACAGTAAGGACAGTTCTTTACCTTGCTGGCTTCTTTATATACTTCGTTAATCAGGTCGTCAGGCATATGCCCGATTCCTTCAATTACAGAAAGCTGGTCCAGAAACTGCTGTTTCTGAGCTGGTTCCAGCAGGAGCCTGCTGCATTTTTTGCAGGTTGCCCTGAGGAGTTTTCTGATTACTTTGTTAAAACCAACATGGATAACAGGAGCAACAAGTTCTATGTGCCCAAAGTGTCCGGGACACTCGCCAGCCCTGCCAGAACAGGTCTTGCAGCGAAGCCCGGGGTCAATAACCCCGAGTTTTGTGTCCATAAGCCCCATGTCAATTGGAAATCCATCATCATCGTAAGTGTCAGCCGTGATAATAGGAGTTGCACTCATCTTACGGATTTCTTTTGGGGATATTAAGCCGAATTTGATTGAAGCAATTCTTTTAGGAATTGGAGGTACGTTTGCCATATGTCCACCTCACTTATACAGCATCTTCAAGGTTAAGTCTGGGAGCTACTCCAAGAGACTTAATCTCATCCAGTAACAGCTTGAACGCGTAGCTCATCTCTACAGGGTATATATCCGTGTCAGCTCCACAGGCTGAACAGAAAGATACGTTGCGATATTTGTCGTATGTCGCAATCATTCCACAGTGCGAGCATACGAGTTCTACCACTTTGTCAGACTCATCAAGCAATCTTTCTTTCAAGGACATAGCAGCTCCGTGCCCTACCAGGACATCACGCTCCATTTCACCGAACCTGAGACCACCTTCCCTTGCTCTACCTTCAGTCGGCTGGCGGGTGAGAACCTGTACAGGCCCGCGGGACCTTGCATGCATCTTGGAGGTGACCATATGGTGCAGTTTCTGGTAAAGGATGACACCAACGAAGATATCTGCAGGGATCATCTTGCCTGTTGCCCCATCATAGAAAACCTCTTTTCCTGTATGGGCAAAGCCGTACTTTTTCAGGGCTTCTCTAAGGTCCTCTTCTTTTTCTCCTGAGAAGGCTGTTGCATTCACTCTTCTGCCTTCCATGGAACCTACTTTTCCACCAACCATTTCAAGGACATGTCCTACAGTCATACGTGAAGGAATTGCATGCGGGTTAATCATCAGGTCAGGAGTCAGCCCTGATTCCGTAAAAGGCATGTCAGCAATAGGGACTTTTAAGCCAATAACCCCTTTTTGCCCGTGCCTGGAAGCAAATTTGTCTCCTATGTCAGGGATCCTCTCGTCCCTTACCTTTACCTTCGCAAGGCGGGTCCCATTAATGGATTCTGTAAGGATGACAGTGTCCACAATCCCTGTTTCATTGGACCGCATGGTAACAGAGCTTTCTCTTCTCTGTTCTACTGAAATCCCGAAGTCTGAAGGCTCTTCAAGGAATCTCGGAGGGCTGGTCTTTCCTATAAGAACATCGTTTGGTCCTACAGGGGTCTCAGGGTTTACAAGCCCGTCTACGTCAAGATTTGCATACGCTTCAGCGCTGCGAGCTCCGCGGTATTCGGAGTCAGGGATCTCGAATTTATCTTCCTGCCCACCTGGGTACCTCCTTTCTTCCCCTTCAAAAGTCCTGAGGAAGTGGCTTCTCCCGAGACCTCTTTCAATTGAACCCCTGTTGATGACCAGAGCGTCTTCAATATTATACCCTTCATAAGACAGGACTGCAACCACGAAGTTCTGGCCTGCAGGCCTATCATCGAAACCTATTGCTTCGCAAGTCCTGGTTCTGGTGAGAGCCTTCTGAGGATAGTGAAGGACTTGAGCGCGGGTATCGGGCCTTAACTTCTGGTTTGTTGTGGATACTCCAATACACTGCTTGATCATGGCTGCACCCATGGTATTACGCGGAGATGAATTATGTTCAGGGTAAGGGATCATTCCTGTACAGATGCCTAGCATAAGTTCAGGATCAAGTTCCATATGGGTATGCTTTTCATTAAGGTCAGACTCGTAGAGGGCAATGTATGCATTTTCTTCTTCTTCAGCATCCAGATACTCTACACAGCCTTCTTTTACCAGATCGTCAAAACTGATTTCCTTGTTCTTCAGTTTCTGTACATGTTCTGGTGTTACATTAGGAACGCCGTTTTCCACAATAATAAGAGGCCTTCTTGCCCTGCCCATATCGGAGTTTATAATTACCTCCCTGGTGCTGTCATTAAGAGCTATATTTATCTGCCTGGATATGAATCCCTGCCGCCTCATTTTTCTGAGCTCTCCTACGAGTTCCGCAGGGTTGTCATGGGTCCCGACGAGCTCTCCGTTTATGAATACTTTTGCTTTAGCCATTTGACATCAACCCCTCAGTCTCCATACATCGATCCAGAGTCGTCCATATCTGAATAATCGTAGAAATCGTCATCTTTGTATTTGCTTTCAGCTTCCGGAGTTTCTTCATACTCTTCAACAATCTCTTCCCCAAATTCATCAAATAATATTTCTTTTACTTTTGTCGGGTCATCTGGCACTTTCACAACTACTTTTTCGACATTGAGGTCATAGAGTATTTTCTTCATGCTCTCTGTATCTTCTGTTCCCGTGGAGAGCTCGACCATTTCGGCAAAGTTTTTCACAAGGCCACAATTTGGGCCTTCTGGAGTTTCAGAAGGACAGAGACGCCCCCACTGTGTTGCGTGCAGGTCACGAGCTTCGAAGTGTGGCTGAGCTCGGGAAAGCGGCGAAATTACGCGGCGCAGGTGGGAAAGGGTAGAAATATAATCGTTTCTGTCAAGGAGCTGGGATACGCCGGTCCTTCCTCCTACCCAGTTTCCTGTTGCCAGGGGGTGTTGCAGGCGGTCGGTCAGGACATCTGCCCTTACTATTGTTGCAACGTTAAGTTCCCTGTTCCTCATGTTTGCACGTTCGAGCTGGTACTTTATGTCCCTTGCCAGCCTGTTAAAGGATACCCTGAAAAGGTCTTCCATAAGGTCGCCTGCGAGTTTAAGCCTCTTGTTTGCGTAGTGGTCTTTGTCGTCTTCAGAACGCTTTCCAAGTGCGAGCTCAAAGCAGGACTCAGCCATTCTTGCCAGGAAATGAGCCTTTGAGATTCTGTCTCTCATATCGTTTCCGAGGTGGGGGAAGAGATACCTGTCAATAACGTAGTTTGCTCTTTTTGTCTGGTATTCCTTGGCCTGCCCTGCAGCAACCCTTGCTCCGATCTTCTCAATTGCTTCTTCCTGGGTTTCGACTTCGGCTTCTTCAAGGTTTTCCAGCATGAATTTGACAATTTCGGGATCACTTGAAACTGCATTTACGATATCTTCATCAGTTACTATCCCGAGAGCTCTCATGAGTGTAATAAAGTATACTCTGCCGGATATTGAAGGGAAAGATACTTCAAGCAGGGACTTTCTCCCTCTTTCTACAATTACGAGTGCCCTGTATCCTCTTCTCTGGGAGAACACCTTTGAGACTTCTATGGTATCACCGTAACGCTCTCCGTACTCGACAAGTATTTTGTTAGGGGCAAGGTCTTCAAGGGTCATAACTACCCTTTCAGTACCTCCGACTATGAAATATCCCCCAGGGTCAAGAGGGTCTTCTCCATAGCGAACTTTTTCTGCTTCGCTGAGCCCGAGAAGGTTACAGATTTTGGATTTAATCATAATAGGAAGCTGCCCGATTTTTGCTTCCGTTGCCTCTGATTCTTCCCCGTCTTTTACAACACTCATTTCCAGGTAGAGGGGACCTGAGTACGAAAGGTTTCTGAGCCTCCCTTCAT
Organism: Methanobacteriota archaeon; assembly: GCA_030054735.1. Classification (GTDB taxonomy): domain Archaea; phylum Halobacteriota; class Methanosarcinia; order Methanosarcinales; family Methanosarcinaceae; genus Methanosarcina. The sequence goes on from JASGVX010000089.1 coordinate 57,094, forward strand.
TCGGGTAAAGCTTTTCGATCGCTCCGTCTGCCTCCTTTACTACCGGATGCTCTAGCCGGATCTTGCCGAGTTTTAGATAAGTGTCCTCAATATCGGTTTCTATTATTCTCTGTTCATCAATGATCTTTTGCAGCCCGTGATCTATAAACTTGTTAAATGAGTCTATATGATGCTGCACTATTTTGTCCCGTGTAAAATAGGCTTGCGACAGTATACTGCTTTCTAACGCGATGATAGCACCCTCTTTGCTTTGTTAAAATAAAAATCAATAATTGATGATCCTCAATAAATGACAATCTTTAATAAATGACAATCTTTAATAAATGACGATCTTAACAAATGATGATTCTCAATAAATGACGATCTTTAATAAATGATGATTCTCAATAAATGATATTCTCAATAAATGATGATTCTCAATAGATGACGATCTTCAATAAATTATGATCCTCAATAAATGAAGATCCTCAGATCTAAATCTTAATGCAGTCGTAGACTAGTTTCCATATTGATGGTGCATGGGATTCAAAAAGATATTCTGTGAAAAAAATATGATATTTAAAGCGGTTTAAACTCCCCTCCGCTTACTCAATCACAAGTCTGTAATAATCTGCTTCCCCTGCAGTTTGACTTTTTCTTGTTATTTTCACGACATCTCCGACGGCAGCTCCTATTTCTTTACAAACAGCGTCCTGCACTTTGATTTTCGGAAGTTGTTCCTTTTCAATAGAGTATTTGCTTAAAACAGATTTTAACTCGCTCTCAGACATAATTTCATGCTTTGGGACCGACTCATGGTCGAGCAGGCTAAATTTTGTCAAATCCTTTCCTCCAAAAATGAACAAAAAAATTTAATTCGATTTATTCAGCGGATGGCCGTTCCGCCGGTATAATTAAGAACCTGGCGGGCCCGTAGGGATTTGAACCCTAGGCCGACTGGTTAAAAGCCAGTCGCTCTGCCTGACTGAGCTACGGGCCCATAGTGTTTGTTGTTCACCTCTGTACTTTGCACCCTTAAGGCTGATACACAGCCATGCAACCCTGAGCCCCGCTGCATCAGGGAGCACCTCTCACCGGTGCAACCCACTAATTATAGTTAAATTATTTATAACTTATGGTGAGTTTCCTTTTTTTCCCGGCATTTCCAAAATATTATGATAAATTTCTTTAGTATGTGCTTGATTAATACAAATATTTTTCTTAATTTCCCAGTAAGATATATGTACCTGACTTTTCGCAGATGTCTGCAAAAAAATAATATTTCTTCTCTCATCGTTTTTGGAGAATTATTTGAAAATTTGTATAATTATCTCAGTTGAAGTTTTGGGAATGGAATAGAAAGTATTTCAATGAAGGTAAAAGCTCGAAAAACTCGGGAAGTTTCGAAAATACATGTTTGAGTAAACAGGGTGTATTTCAGAAAAACGATTGCATGAAAAATTGAAGGACATCTGCGGAAAGCCGGATTCCTGCCTGGATTTTGAGATTTTTTGTTTTTGAAGCTAGCTCAGAATAAATTCGGAGTACACGAAACTATAAATTGAGTTCACTTTTTGTTTTATTTTTCAAGATTTGAGCGTATCCTTTTAGCAAGGTTGCGTTTTGTTGTAGCTTCTCTATTCTTTCTCATTTTTTCCAATAATGAAGCATAACGTTCCAAGAGGCTAGCAAGCTCAAGACTATTCTCCCCTTTGGTTTTTTCAACAACTTTAATTGCTCGCTCATAATAAGGCTTGGCCTTAAGATATTTACGTTGCTCGTAATAAATAAATGCTAGGTTTTGAAGACAAGTACCTACATCTGGATGTTCGGGTCCCAATGCTTTTTCTGTAATTTTCAGGGCACGGGTAGACAGAGATTCTGCGTCTGAGTACCGGCCCAAACTATTATAAACTCCAGCCAGATTATTAAGGCCAGCACCTACATCTGGATGTTCGGGTCCCAATGCTTTTTCTGTAATTTCCAGGGCACGGGTATACAGAGATTCTGCGTCTGAGTACCGGCCCAAACTATTATAAACTCCAGCTAGATTATTGAGACTCTCTGCTATAGCCGTATCGTCTGACTTCAAGGTATTTTCCCTTACCTCTAATGAGCGCAAATATAGTGGTTCGGCTTCTGTGTACCTGCCTAAGTCTTTATAAAGTTCCCCTAAATTATTGAGACTTTCCGATACGTCGAAATGTTCGGGTTCCAGAATTTTCTCTCTAATATCCAACGAACTTTTTAAGAGTTCTTCACTTTCCTTGAAACGTGCCCGCTTATGCAGGTAACTACCGGCTTCATTTAGTAATCTTGCAGACTCTTCTGTTTCAAGCCTTGCAGACTCTTCTGTTTCAAGCTTCCACAGTTTAATATATTCTGCACAAATCTGTGCATGTGGAAGAAGCTTGTCACAAAGCTCCCAATTTTTATACTCAACATCAGGAAACGCACGGTTGACAGCTTTAACAACACGTTCAGCCCAGAGTTTCTGTTCACTTTCTTCCATTCCGTCTCTAATAACAGCTTGTACAAGGCGGTGAATATCGTAAGTACTGGAGCCAGCATCACGATTGATTATAGAGTACTGCCAGAGCGGTTTAAGAGATTCATCAAAAACGAGTGGATCCATATCAACATCATTAAATTCTGAAGATATTAGGGGCCCCAACTCCTCCGCACCTTTGTCAAAAATTTCCTTAGGAATTTCATGGGGGTTTAGAAAAGCGCTTGCAAATAAAATATCTGCTGAGACTTTTGATTTCTTTCTCACTTCCTCAAAATTCATCAGCCAGGTAGTTGATATAGAATCAGGATATTTGCTTCTATCAATTGTAGATTTCTCTAATAATTTTAGACCGCGTTTGTTGTAGCTAACCAGATAATCTTTAAAACTGGAATTGTTTGCGCGAATAAAGGCTCCTGCCTGTTCTAAAGCCAATGGTAGATAACCAAGTTCATCCACAAGCTTTTCAAGGGCTTCTAGCTCGGACTGATTTGGATCAGTATGCTCTGTGCGTTTTAAAAGGAAACTTTTGGCTTCTTCAGGAGACATTTCCTCCAAATCAAGCAATCTTATATCCAGGGTATCAAAAACTCTTAACCTCGAAGTAAGGAGGATGTGCCCTTTTGGATCTGGTGGAAGATAATGCTTTACAAAAGAAATATCGTCCGCGTTGTCAATTACAAGTAACCAGTTCTCGTGGATTCTAAACCAGTTTAATACAGCTGAAACAATATTGTTCAGGTCTGAGTCATTTTTAACCGGTAAGTTTAGTAATTTTGCGATGACAACATAATCGGAAATGATTGAATCTTCAGAATCAGCTTTTACCCAAAATATAAATTCATATTCAGTACGATAACGATAGGTATATTCAAGCGCAGTTTGTGTCTTCCCAATACCTCCAAGTCCACATACTGCAACTGACTGTGAAACAGCAATTGTATTATCTGCAAGAAGAGCTTTACGAATTTGTTCTAATTTTTCTTCACGTCCTGTAAAATAACGATTCCTTGAGTAAGGAATATTTGATATTGTATCTTTTAGGCTTTGAACAGGCTGAGAATGCAAAGATTGTATAGTCTCTGAGTCAGAATTTTTGCTAATTGCAGGAATTTTTGAATCAGAAGAGAAAGCATTTTTCTGCATTATTTCGTTCAGAACAGCAGTTATTTCTGGAGGGAACTTCTCTACACGTGTATCTGCTAGAACATCAGAGCTATCATCAATTACGATGGGGATTTTTTGTCCAACCAGGACATTTAAAACAGGCTGATTTTTGTCCTTGAATCTAGTGATATAGTTCTCACGCAAAAAAGAACCATATATTTCAAAGTCTTCAGGATGCAAATCAACTGTAAGACGAATGCTGTTAGATTTAATAAAGTCAATATTTGTATAATTGTGCAACCACCAGTAAACCATATTCTCGGGTGTTATGGAAAATATCATTACAGTTTCAATTTTAACACGCGTGCTATCTATATCAAGTTCATCTGCAAAACGCAAAAGAGCAGCTACCATTTTTTTGCGACATTTGGAATACTTGTTGAAATAATCAGAGCAATCGTTAATTGACAATTTTGAGTGAAATTTACATACGTCTATTAAATCGTCCACAAGATTGCGGGGCACGCTCTTGATCTTATGAGATAACACCGGATCTTTTCCTTCATACAGGTAGTCAACCCAGGCTGCGGAAAGAAGATGATGATTCTTGCGAATTTCCTTCTGCTCTTTTTCAGAATATCCACCTGTATTTTGGCTGGTGAAATCTTCATGGAACTCTGCACCTAGACTTTCAGCTTTCTTTTTTATTTCCGGATATTTGACAATATCGCATTGCATCCCAATATCATGCAAATAAATACCTGCGAGAAGCAGGTAGATCTCCTGCTCAGAAAACTTTGCATCCGGATTTACCTCAAGTATTTTTTCTGCAAAACCAGCAAGTCTTTCACTGTGTCTTTCACCGTGGTCCGTAAAGTCTCTCACTATTTTAGGTGCTTCCTCAGCCCATATAATTTCCATTACTTCTCGAATTGAGGCAAGGCTCCTGGATAACTTAGGATCTGAAATATACTTATTTATGATGCGGTTTTCGACTTCTGTGAATCCAGGCATATTGTTCCCATCTATAAATTGCTTTTAATTTAGAAGAGAAGGATTTTCTAAGGACTTTCTAATAAACCCATACCATAAAATGATATAAATGTTGTTAATTTATCACTCGGGGGCAGTGTGCCTAATTTTCTGTAAAATTCTCTATACCCTTTTCCTTGTAAAATTCTCTATACCCTTTTCCTCTTATTTTTTGATTATTGTTCCATTATTAAATACTTATTTCCTGTAATCCATTCTTCATTTATATCGATAAGTATTGGTACTACGAGTCTCAATACTGATTCGTCATTCGGGAATGCCCCTACTACCTTAGTTCTTCTTTTCACCTCCTTATTAGTTCTCTCCATGATATTTGTTGTCCTTATCCTTCTCCAATGCTCTTTGGGAACTGCATATAATTCATGGCATCATACTGAAACCCTTCAAGGGTATCATCTGCACCTTTATATCCCATCTTATCCCGTTCCATTATCAAATAATTGTATTTCTGACAGTCTAGCAATGCCTCTTTTATCATATCCGCTAGTTCTTTTTGCTTCTTTTTTGGAACCTTTTTCAGAGCTTGTCTCATTAGATGAAGGTGACAGGTCTACCAGCTTGATCCAATTAAACACATAAGGGATTTTGTATTCTATTGGTTTTGACAAGAATTCAGAGACCTTTTCATCCAGCTCTTTTGTAATCATGGAAACCGAAGAGGCTGAGACTCCCTTAACTCCTAAAGCAGTCATGACTTTATTCACCCTTCTAGTGGAAACGCCTTGAAGCTAAGATTCAGCTACAGCAGATAAGATAGACTGTTCAACTCGGGAATGTTTCTCAAAGATCTTAGTTTCAAAAGGAAACTCACGGAATTGAGGCTTTAATAAATCAACTTCTCTATACTTCAGTAGTTCGCTAAAATTTTTCCTCCACCTTTTAGTCTAGCTCCATTATCTCAGACACCATATTGTGTACTCCGAGCTTTATTCCCCTTCAGGATCTGCTTCATCTGTTCTCCTCTCTTAATAACTGGAACTATGTAAGGAACATGATTATTTTGCAAAAATTCAAACACGTCTATAGAATAAAATTCTCTATCCAAACAGAGAACCTTAATTTTAAAATCCAGTTTTTTGATAAGGTCAATAAAACGTGTATGAAATTCTTCGAATAACAGGCACACTGCCTGAAAATACCTGGAAGCACTTTCATGCTAAGTAAAAAATTAGTGAACTACTGCAATTGTAGAATTGGTTTGAGTTTTGAGACAGCCTGGTAAGTTCAGATTTGAAATGTTTATATTTCTCATTGAGGAATGGCAAAGAAGAAAGTTAAGGGTCAGGACAGCAGTTTGCTGTCTGAGATAATGGAGCTAGACCAAAAGTTGAGGAAAGATTTTAGACTGATTTTGGAAACTTGAGGATGCAGATTCACAAACTGGAGAGGAGATTAAAGCTTTTTCCCGCAGTTTTGATATCCTTTACCTGAACGGAGAGTCCCTTCTAAAGAAAACCTCCCCTGAAAGAAGAGCTTTGCTTCAAATGAACGTTGCTTAGCAGGAAATGTTTCATCTTGCAAGAAAAATAGTTACTGCTCTTGAAAATAAATACCTTGACATAGATCCTCACCCTTCGGTAAGGCTGCTCGGAAAAAGGGATGCTTATACAATTATTTCGGAAAGGTCTTTGAGACGGAAGTGGCAAATGGGAAGGTCAGTGGAAAAACTAATAAAGGAATAGAAGTTCAAATTTATGTAAAACCAACTAATTAAAAATCAGTCAAAAGGTTATGATAATGGTTTCAAAGGACCTGCCCTTCACCAAAGAAGATATACTGAAAATAATGGAAAAATACCCCACTCCTTTTCATATTTACGATGAAAAAGCCATTCGGGAAAACGCCAGAAGAATGAAATCTGCCTTTAAAGATGTTCCTGGCTTCAAAGAATTCTTTGCCGTAAAAGCTCTTCCCAACCCTTTCATATTAAAGATCCTTAAAGAGGAAGGCTTCGGGGCAGACTGCAGTTCCCTGCCAGAACTGATCCTTGCGGAAAAAGCAGGGATGAGCGGCGATGATATTATGTTCAGTTCCAATGATACGCCGTTCGAGGAGTTTATAAAAGCAAAAGAACTTGGCGGCTATATCAACCTTGACGATATCAGCCATATCCCTTACCTGGAAAAATACGCTGGGCTCCCAGAGATCATTTGTTTCAGGTACAACCCTGGACCCCTGAAAGAAGGAAATGCAATCATTGGAAAGCCGGAAGAGGCAAAATACGGTTTTACCAGGGAACAGATGTTTGAAGGGTACAGGATCCTCAGGGACAAAGGCATAAAGCGTTTCGGGATGCACACAATGGTTGCCTCGAATGAGCTTAACTCAGATTACTTCGTTGAAACTGCAAGGATACTTTTCGAACTTATAGTTGAGATCTCAAAGGAACTCGGTATCCAGTTCGAGTTCGTAAACCTCGGCGGCGGAATAGGCATCCCCTACAGGCCTGAGCAGGAACCAGTCTCCTTTGAAGCTGTGGCAAAAGGCGTGAAAGAAGCTTATGATGCTACGATTACAGCTAACGGGCTTCTAGCTCTCAAAGTCTATCTCGAATGCGGCAGGGTTATCACAGGTCCCTACGGCTATCTCGTTTCACAGGTAAGGCACTTAAAAAGCACATACAAAGATTACGTGGGTATGGATTCCTCTATGGCAAATCTTATGCGGCCAGGGATGTATGGAGCCTATCACCACATTACCGTTCTCGGGAAAGAAAAGAAAATACCTACCCATAAATACGATGTGACCGGTTCCCTCTGCGAAAATAACGATAAATTCGCAATCGATAGGATGCTTCCAGAAATTGAAATAGGAGATATCCTGGCAATTCACGATGCAGGCGCGCACGGGCATGCAATGGGTTTCAATTATAACGGAAAACTCCGTTCTGCCGAACTCCTTTTAAGAGAAGACGGAAGTGTTGTGCGGATCCGCAGGGCAGAAACTATTGATGATTACTTTGCAACGCTTGATTTCGAGCAGTTGAAAAATTTTAGTTGAGCGTTCTCAGAAAAAAATGATGATTAAAAAGCAAGAGGCGGAAGTAAAGGTTTTAAAAATCCGCTTTTTTTTCATTTGATTATCTTTCCTCTATGCTTGACATTGAACAATTACCCAGAATTATTTTATTCAGGGCTTTCTTGTGGATTCCCTGTCAAAAAAGATATTTTTCCCTCTGATGCTGAGCGGAATTCCCATTGCCACATCCGCATCTATCATCTTAAAATAGCATGCAGCCGCTCCTGCAGAATACATAACCCTGTTGTCAATGCAAAGGTCTTTTGCTTTTGCAGCAGCAGATCCAACGGCAATCCCGAGGTCAACATACTTGATCATGCACTGGGGACCTAAAAAGTCTTTCTGAACTTTCTCCTTTTCAAGCATCTTTTTACAGGTATCAAAACCGCAGGCTCCGCAGTTAAGACCGGCTGCTCCGGAGGCTTTGAGGCCGATAAGGACGATTGCATCCGCATCCCTTACATTCTTTGCATCCCTGATAAGGAATTTAAGCTCCTTAATCTCGCTTAGTTCTTCCATCCTGCAGGCAAGATCAGATTTCTCTTCAGTAGAAAGGAGACAAGTCACGATATCGTCTATGCCTTTGCCCTTCGGGGCTGTACGGGCTGCAGTAAGGATAATATTCACAAAAGTTTCAATGGATTCGAGTTCTGGGTTCAGTTTCATGAGAGTAAATTGGTAATGATCTTATTTGAGGTTTTGCCAAAATTGACAATAATACTTTAAATGTAAAAAAATTGCCTAAAATTGCTTATTTTGTCACAAAATTATATTCAGTGCCTTTAAAATTACACAATTAAATGCCGCTGGATACTGAATCCCGTGATGAGGACCTAATTAATGTTATATATACTTTAAAAATTAGCATTTAATATAATATCTTTCTATAAATCGCATAATAGTATAAATATTAATCATGTGTTAAAAATTAAAAAAGGGTTTTTTTAATATTATGAGAGTAAAAATGACTTTAATTATATTTAAGGATCTAATATCATATTAAATTGGTCTTAAATCACCTTAAATAATTTTTTACATAATAAATATTGTAAGCAAATATTATTGAAAAACGCATATGAAATTCTTCAAATAACAGGCACAAAAAAATGAAAGCACCTGAAAGCACTTTCATGCTAAATAAGTAATTTGATAGAATATGAGAAAACCTCAGTTATTTCTTATTTCTAAAATGTGCTGTTCTTGTTCACAATTAGTTATGTATCCCGGCGGGGGGCAGCTTTCTATTAAGAAGAGTAAGCTCATGTTGCATCGGATATTGTTGCATATATTCAAGCGACTGCCGATTTTAGGAGAGTCGAGACTTTATAATAGCGAGAAGTTCGTTGGGATAAGACAAACAGAATGCACGAAGATGTATACATAATAAAAACCAAAATGAAATAAAATGAGATAAAATGGAAGGAAACAAAATGAAGTGTTAAATAGGGCGCTAGTGACCCATAAGGTCTGATCCACAATATAATGTAGTTCTTTACTTAGTTAGTTATGCCTACCTATTAAGTTGTGCTTATTAAGTCATTACTCAGTTAAGTTATGCCTATTTAAGTTGTGCTTATTTAAGTCATTACTCAGTTAAGTTATTACTTATCAAGTCATTACCTATTTAAGTTACATACTTTCTTCGTACGTCTTCTTCATAGACTGGGACTGACCTTATGGATCAATATCAACTATGTCATTAAAGGTATAAAAGAACAATCATTACATACTTTTTTATTCAGTAAGTAATAATTTACGTGTACACACATGATTTTAATAATTGGCTGACTATAATGGTTTACCGTGCTTATTAAATAAATATTTACAGATCGCCAGGGCTTTGAGGAGCTGCTTTGAGTCTTACTTTTAGCTCTCAACAAAAACTCCCTGTGTGGCCGAAATCATAACTGTCCAGCCGCCGCTGTACATCCAGTTATTCTAAGGCACCCAGTTCATCCTGTAAAGCAGTGCATAAGCACTTGCCAGAGCATCAAACATCATGTTCACAGTCCTGCAGAATTGGCGGGCATCTCAGCTATCTCTTTTAGCGTCTCGGTTTTGGATTTATACTCATAAGCTTGCCGTCAGCCTGCATTCCGCAGTATTTTTTGAAAATCAATATTTTTCCGGATAGCGTTATTGGAACAGATTCAAGTAATTAGATGTTTTCTTCTAATTCTTTACTTCTACTCCAATTTTCACACCTTTTCTCAAACCAGTCCATAAGGGAAAAAGCAATGTTCCGGAATTTTCAAGGAAGTGCTCGTATCTTAGTATTTGTTCTTAGATTGAATGTACTTCCCATCAACAAATTCGTGCCCCAAATCCTCTATCAGTTTTTCTATCAACTGCCTGTCGGTTTCAGGGTGAAACTGCAACCCTAGAAGATTTTCTCCGTAGATAAAACCCAGGTCTGGCAGGCTTCCTTTCGAAGAGTCTTACTGTGCCTGCAGGGATTTCGAAGGTGTCTCCATGCCACATGAATGCAATAAACTCGGGAAATAAGCCTGAAGGAAGCTCTGAGATTATCTCTTTTTCATTATTCGTGTTTTCTCCTGCCAGAGCTTTCACCCTGTACCAGCCTATTTCTTTGAAACGGTTTCTGGTAACTTTTCCTCCCAGGACCTCTGCAATTAATTGTGCTCCGAAACAGCTTCAAAGATTTCAGTAAAATTTGATGAGATATTTATCCCAATAGATTCATTCATATATTATAGTGGTGACAGAAGACATAAAAATACAAAGTGAACAGTCAAGAAAGCTTTTTATTATAAGGATAATATCAGGAAGCAGGAAATAAGAGTCGATTATCATGACTTATCCAAAAATCGTAGAAGAAATGTTTGATTGTGCCGGACCCATCGAATGCGAGTTATTGCCAAGGCTTATTCAGGTAACCGAATCTGCTGCGATTGCCGCAGCTTACCAGATGGGACGCGGGGACAAGCACCTTGCCGACCAGGTAGCAGTTGCCTCCATGAGAAGGATGCTGAACAAGCTTGATATGAAAGGCATAATTAAGATTGGAGAGGGAGAAAGGGATGAAGCTCCCATGCTTTATATCGGGGAAGAAGTAGGGACTGGAAAGGGAGACCTTGAAGTTGATATTGCAGTCGATCCCCTTGAAGGCACAAACCTTACGGCTGACGGTGCTCCTGGCTCGGTTGCAGTCATGGCAATGGCAGAAAGAGGAGGAATCTTCCACGCCCCTGATATCTATATGGACAAGATAGTTGTCGGACCCGATGTGCTGCGTTACGAAAAGGAACACCCCGATGAAAGAATTGATCTTGATGCCCCTGTCAGACAAAACCTGGAAATCGTTGCAAAAGCTCTCGAAAGAAGTGTTGAAGAACTGGTTGTCGTAATTCTTGACCGGCCAAGACACATCCAGAAAATAGCCGAAATCCGGAAAGCCGGAGCCCGTGTAAGGCTGGTAACTGACGGAGACCTCATGCCTGGTGTTGCAACTGCTATCCGCGGTTCAGGCATCCATATGGTTGTGGGGGCCGGCGGCTCTGGAGAAGCTGTCCTGACAGCTGCTGCAATAAAGATCCTGGGTGGAAAGATCCTTGCAAGGCTTGTCCTGCCAACTATTGCAAACGGAAAGTCTGGGGACAAGATCGATGAGGAAATTGAGGAGAAGATGCCCAGGCTCGAAAAAATGGGGATTACTCTTGAGAAACTTAATGATGTCCTTGATACCAACAAACTTGTTCCTGGTAATGATGTCATTTTTTCCGCAACAGCCGTAACTCCTGGCCACTTACTGCGTGAAACTCACCTCTTTGGTGGAGGAGATGCCAGAGTAAACACGATTTCCATGGGTGCATCAGGAGCTATCAGATTCACTGACAGCATTTATATCAAGGATAAGCAGGAGAATCCACTCTACCTGTAAATCCTTATTTCTCCCTTTATTTTTCCTCTTTTTTGAATTAATAAATAAGGAATGATAAAAATTTAATTTCAAACACTTATACCCCATATTGTCATTAATGATATCTCCTTATCTGGACAAATATGCAGAATTACTGACCCAAAAATGGAGAAATCTTAATCTTATTGGCGATAAAATATGGTTTGGGATCGAAGATTTTTTGAATGTAATGCAGCGGTTGAAAAATAAAGAGATTGGATAACTTTCGTTTATACTTAAATATATATCCCACATTCCAGGAAACAGGTGAACCTGGCTCTTTGAACTTTTTACATACAAAATATCTCACTGATATTTATAAAGCATATTCACAAACTCTATTTGTTTTTTTAGTCCATGGATCTACAACGTTAGAAGAATAAAAACTTTTAACGCGGGTTCAGAATACCCTCTCATCTTCTCCAGAATACCCGCTAATTATTACATATTATCAACCGAAACCCTTATTGTAAAGCTCTGGATATGGCAGGAGTATGGAAATGCAAAGAGAAATTCAGGTTATTTGCGGAAAAGCGAGAATTGAGTCCCTTCCAGTTTTTCTAAAAACAATAAACACAATCGCTTCCGAAAACGAAGTAACCATTCAGGGCCTGAATGCTGACCTGATTGCGGGTGAAAGGCATCTTCACTTTGCAGTAGGAAAGGCTCTCAAGGGCATCGCATCAGGCAATAACTTGGCAAAAGATCCAGGCATCGAGATCATGCGTTATGCAGCCGGAGAGAGACAGATTGAAAGGAGTTTTTCTATAGGGCTGCATGAAGGAGAAAACAATGTGGTTTTTGTGCTACTTGGTAAAATGGATGATGTGCTTATTTCTTTTTCCAAACTCCGGAAGCTTATCGAAGAAAAACCATGTTCTGAACTGCTTGCTTATTCCAGTTCGAAACGAAAAGGAATCCTTTCTCTCTTTGGAATTACAGATGAAGAAATAGAAGCTTCAGGAGAAGAACATATCCCTGAACTCGTGATCGAGAGGGTGGCGCTTGCGAATTTTGCAAAATAAAGGACTTAATTTAAAAACAAGTTAAACGAATTTAGTTAAAAGCGGATTTTAATTGATATCCAGCAGCCTGGTTTGTTTAAATCCAGATTTTTACCGCTATGGGACTGCGGAGGGTCACGAATGCTCAGATTTTTAAGTCTGGGATGAAGTGAACCCTCGCAGGTTTTTCGATATCTACCTTAAAAATATAAAATCGTGTATCATCTTCAAATTGTGTGGGAAAAAAGTAAGTTTCATTTGGTAAAATATTTCAATTATGCTTATAAAAATCATAAGTGTGAAATGGATATTTTAATGTCAGTTCCAGGTATTGGTGAACTTGGTGCGGCAACTCTAATTGCTGAAATAGGCGATTTCAAGGATTTTAATTCAGGGGATGAGCTTGCTTCATGGCTTGGCCTGGTTCCGAATGTCTACCAATCAGCGGATAAATACCCTAACGGAAGAATCACGAAGAGAGGATCTAAGGGAGCAATGTGGATTCTAACACAGATTGCTCATGCAGCAGCAAGAACAAAAAATAGCAAGTTAAAAGAGTTTTTCAACAGAAAAAAGAAGTCGATTGGACATGCAAAGGCGATTATTGCACTGACAAGAAAAATTGCAACAATTATCTGGCATCTGATTACAAACGAGGAGATGTATGAGGATGAAACTGGATATAAAAAGGAGGAAATTCAAAAGAGAAAGATTGTTGAGGCTGGGATATTCACAGTTGATAAAAGGATAAAATTTAGACATAAATTAACCTTGCAGTGGAAAAATTGCAAATAAAGAAGGTAAAAAAGATGGAGTTTCTTAGCTCCATCTAAAACCGTTTTGAAATAATTATTCCTGTTTTCTTGCCATCTTCTTCTTTGCAAGCTTTTCAATAATCCCAAGGCTGACCTCGCCGCCTACGCTCAGCTTCCCGTTGGAAACCGCGCTGTCAATAAGGTGCTGTCCTACAGGGGTGCGGACGACAAGAGTGGTGTAACCGTCAGGACTGCCTACCGAGCCGGCAGAAATATCGGCCTCAAGGGCGGTAAAATCCGTACAGACGACGCATCCAGGGCGGACAGTGTCCTCAAGTTCGTCAAGTGGAATCATATACTGAGTACCGTCATCGAGAGTGATTTCAAACTTGCCTTTTACGTCAATCCGGTTGACCTTCATGGGTTCAAGGGCATACTCGCTTTTCAGCTTGCCTGCGATGAGTTTTTCGTAGTCGAAGTTTTCGGTACAGAAGAGCCCGAGCACGAAGCGGATGGACTTCTTATATGGCTGCACAAGCTGGTGGTCTGTCTCAAGCATCTTGCGGACTGCCTGGACGACACATGGGACTCCGACAACTGCAATGTTCCTGTACTTCTTGTCTATAACTGCTTCCTTAAGGGAAAAAACAAGAGGGACCCACCAGTTGTAACGGCTTCCTGCCTGGCTGATAAGGGCTTCACTTCTGGTAATTACCATGGAGTGCGGTTTAAGGGTCCAGGGGTCTTCAGTAACCGTAACCACAGCATCAACAAGGCCGGTATCGAGGGCGTTTGCAAGGATCGCAGTAACGGCTCCTCCGTTCTGCTTTCTCGGAATATCAAATTCTGCCTTTCCGGCAGTGATTTTCAGGTAGTCTCCAAGCAGGCTTGAAGGCTCTTCGTCAAGCCTCGGGCAGACCTCATAGCAGGCCCCGCAGGGCACGTCGTCAATTGCGGCTTTGCAGTAGTCGTTGCTCTTCGGGTGTGTGGAATCGCCGCCGGTCTCAAAGTACAGGGCGTCAGCAGGGCAGACTGCAACGCAGGCTCCGCAGCCTGAGCAAAGGCCGGTGTCCCAAACTTTCGATTTAAGGTCAAAGTAATTCTTACTGATTGGTTTCTTTTCTGCCATTTCTGATCACTCCCAAACGTATTTGCTTGCAAAAGGCCGGCTGCTTGCAGGTCCGATCCTCGTATAGTTTGTGTCCAGGAATTCTGTGGGGTCATATCCAAACTGCTCGCAGAAAGTCTTTATGATAGGAGCTATGCGTTCAAGGTCGGATTCAGTAAACTTGAATTTCCTGGCTCCCAGTCCAAGAAGATAGTCATCCACTTCACCGCGGATGATAATCTCTCCTCCGTGTATCCCACTTCCAATGCCTATGTCTGTCATGGCTTTTTCTTTGCCGATGCCGAGCACAAGCACAATGCCACCTGCCATGTATTCTCCAAGGAAGGAGTGGGCTGTACCTCCTACGACAAGTACGGGCCTGACTTCCTCTTCATACTGCTTCATGTGGATGCCGCCGCGGTAGCCGATATTATTCTTTACGAAGACCTTGCCTCCCCTCATGCTGTGGGCAACAGCGTCTCCTGCACTTCCGTGAATAATGAGCATACCGCTGTCCATGGTGTTTCCGGGGGCGTGTTCGGCGTTTCCGTTTACTATACAGGTGGGCCCGCTCATGAACATCCCAAGGTCTCCTCCGGGGACTCCGTTAATTATGATGCGGACATTGCCTCTTAATCCATCTCCTATAAAACGCTGCCCGAGCACGTTATCAAGTATAATCTCTTCTGCCCCGTCTGCAACTGCGGCCCTTATTTTCTGGTTTAAGGGGGTGTAGTGCATGCCCTTGGCATCAATTCTTACTGTCTTCATGTTCAGGCCCCCGCTGGCAGTACGTCAAGGATATTAAGCATTCCTTCATCCAGCATATATCCGCGCAGGCGGTCCCTGTTTCCACGCAGGCTCTCGATGCTGTTGATTCCTGCTCCACCCATCAGTTCACCGAGTTCAAGGGTCCAGCCGTGTATCAGGTTTGAAACCTGCACTGCTCCTGCCTCTGGGTCAAGCCTGCTCACAAGGTCCGGACGCTGGGTTGCAATTCCCCATGGGCAGAGGTTTCTGTAACAGTTGCCGCAGACCCTGCATCCCAGAGAGATAAGGGCTGCAGTTCCTATGTATACTGCATCTGCTCCTAGAGCAATGGACTTGGCAAGGTCAGCACTGCTTCTTATCCCACCGCTTGCAATGATGGAGATCTCGTTCCTGACACCCTGTTTCCTGAGTTCCTGGTCAACGCTGGCAATTGCAGTTTCAATGGGTATTCCCACATGGTCCCTGAAGACCTTCGGGGCTGCCCCCGTCCCGCCGCGGAACCCATCAATGACCACTGCATCTGCAGAGGATCTGGCAATGCCTGCAGCGCTCCGAGCCACACTATGTACGGCTGCGATCTTTACAAATACCGGCTTCTTCCATTCGGTTGCCTCTTTCAGGCTTCTGATAAGCTGGACAAGGTCCTCTATACTGTAAATATCATGGTGCGGAGCTGGGCTAATTGCGTCACTGCCTAAAGGAATCATACGAGTTTTGGAGACCTCTTCATTTACCTTTTCTCCGGGGAGGTGCCCTCCTATGCCCGGCTTTGCTCCCTGCCCTATCTTAACTTCAATTGCAGCGCCTCTTTCCAGGTAGTCGATATTCACACCGAAGCGGCCTGAAGCCACCTGGACGATCATGTTGTCCTGGTAGGGATATAAGTTCTTGTGCAGTCCACCTTCTCCTGCTCCCATGTAGGTACCTATTTCTTTTACTGCCTTTGCCATACTGAGCTGGGAATTAAGGCTGATCGCACCGAAACTCATGTGCCCAATCATTATAGGAGTATTAAGCTTGAGGTTTGGAGCAAGTTGTGTGTCCAGCTCTACGTCTCCACTCTCGGTTTTTTTGAATTTGAGTTTTGACGGCTTCTTTCCAAGATAGGTCCTGAGTTCCATAGGCTCTCTCAGGGGGTCAATACTCGGAGTTGTTACCTGGCATGCATCAAGTAGGAGGTTGTCATAGATAATTGGCAGGTCTCTGGCATTTCCCATCCCTGAAAGGATAATCTTTCCGCTGCGTGCCTGGTTGATAATATCTTCTCTGGCTTCTCTGGTCCATACAGGGTGGCTGCGGTAGTCGATGGGTTTTTCTGTGATATTTATTGCGTCCCTCGGGCACATGGAAACACAGCGGAGGCATGCAGTACATTTTCTGGATTCTATCAGAATTTTGTCGCCTTCTCTCCTGTATACGCCATATGAACAGTTTTCAATGCAGCGTCCGCAGTCCATGCACTGGTCGTGGTCAATGCTGACCTTAAATTTTGGGGGTACACTTCCGAGCGTCATTAGATAAACCTCCCTATGATGGGTTCTCCTGCCCTGGGAGTGTAAATACTCTTTACTTCAGGATCCATAGTTCTTATTGCAGCTTCTTCGCTGGAGACATAGAGTTTGCTTCCGTTTTCTCCAACTACAAGTGGGCGCAGTTTAATTCTGTCAGTAAAGACTACAATACCGTCATCTGTCCCAACAACAATTGAAAAAGGTCCGTTCATAAGGGCAGGCCCATAGGTCAGGCGGATTGCCTTATTTAACATTGCTTCCTTTTCTGGCATCCTGTCTATATCGTCCCAGAACGGAGGAACAAGAGCCCGGACAATCATCTCATGGGAAAGCCCATGCTGCCTTCCGAGAATATCGAAAAGGTAAGCTATAACTTCGGTATCAGTAAGTGCAGTACATTTGTATCCATATCCTTCTACATAACGCTTGTTTGTGCCGTATGAGGTAATTTCCCCGTTGTGAACCACTGACCAGTTAAGCAGGTTGAAGGGATGCGCTCCTCCCCACCATTCCGGAGAATTTGTCGGGTAGCGGTGGTGGGCAAGCCAGATGTAGCCTTTGTAGTCCTCGATCCTGTAGAAGTTTGCAACGTCCTCGGGCCAGCCTGATGCCTTGAAAACTCCCATGTTTTTCCCGGAGGAAAATATGGTGGCGCCATTTATTTTTTCGTTCACTTCCATGACTATGTGCATGACAACGTCATTTTCGGAAGCCATTCTTCCTGCTATCAGGTTCTGGGAAGGTTTGAAGAAGTACCTCCAGGGGATATGGACCTTTTTTAAACCTGGTTGAGGGGTGTTTGGGATTTCTTCCTGGTGAACGATTTCGCCCCAGAGCTGGAGGATTTCGTCCACCTTCTTTTTTGCTTCTCCCATGTTGTCAAAGAAAACATGAAGAGCATAGTAGTCTGCGTACTCGGGGTAAATCCCATATGCAGCATAGCCTGCCCCCTCTCCACTGCCTCTTTCATTCATGAGACTGAGGGCGGCTTTTATGCCCGATCCGTCCATTCTGGACTTAGCTCGATCTATAAAGCCTATTATTCCACACATTTTGATCACTCTAGATATGGATAGGAATGAGTGTGATGCAAGTAACTTTCTGGTTTATCCCTTAGGTTTCCGGGTATTTTCCCCAGAATTTATGCGGCTCATTTTTGAGAAATGCTTCAAAAAATTTGCTAGCTGATAAACTGGTTTTTCAGGGGAATATTTTATAGTTTTTCTAGTAAAGATTTATTTCAAAGGGATATTTCACCTAATTCTATCTATCTCGTATTATATTATTATACTACTGAGTCTAAAATCGCGTTCCCACCTCTGCTTTTTTATTTTTTTTTAAAAAAAATGAGAGGGGCATCGCAAAGGGAAGTAAGTAATTTAGTACCTACTTGACGATATATATATGTTTCGCTTTTTTAGAACCATAAATTCCTGAAATAACACTGCGAAGCGAGGCGTTTTAATCCTTTAATTTATTCGCAGCGAATCTTTCTTGTCAGTTTTTGCTTTGTGAATCTCCACATCGCCATACTTTTTCATCTGGTACGGGTTGATCAGACATACCTAGAAACCTTCTGACTGAAGCTTCTTGAGTAACGGATAATGATAGTGGCCTGTGTACTCCATGAGTATAATGGGAGGATCATCAAGATCCTTCAGGTAGTTCACCAAAGCATTCATATCTGCTAAAGTATGGATACATGGTGAAGGGTTTTGCTCTTATGCTTCCGTCATTATTTAGCATGGCAACGGTGCTTTGAGCTTTTGAAACATCGATTCCAACAGCAACCATAGTGATACATCCAAAAGAAATTTCTTACAATATCCTACATAACAACGAGGACGCAGAGGAATGTGTCAATGACACTTGGTTAGCTGCTTGGAAGTCCATACCGCCCTAACGCCCGGAACGCTTATCAACCTATTTAGGAAAAATAACACGCAATCTTTCTCTTAAGCGTTTCAAAAAATATACTGCTGAGAAGCGAGGAATTTGAAAACACATCTCGAAAAGGAGGGTATCATCTTATGAAAAGTGAAAAGCCGCTAGGTGCGATTGGAAAAATTGACGATAACTTGATTTCCGCAGCGATCAGCGATACACCGAAAAAGACATCTTTGTTCAAATATATTCTGGGGATTGCCGCTTGTATTTGCGTTGTTGTGCTATTATTTGCCATCAAGGATTCGTTAGAAACGGACAGAGATATTAATGCAGATGGAGATATTATGCTTGAATCTCATTTAGTCCTCGATAGTGACATTCACGAAACAAACCTATCTAACAAAGAAATTGTTGAATTTCTAAACGAATATGATGCCAATTCGATTGATAAAGCGTTTGTGTATGTACACTCAAGTACAGCATCTGGAACAAAAGTGACGGTGACAAAGACTGACCAGTCCGAGCAACTTATGGAATTGGTTTCATTGATTTTTGGTGATGATATTGAGTATGAAGAAACTTCAAGGGAGTATAACGGCAAAGGCTACAACTTTTACATTACCTATATAAACTCTGAAAGCGATGAAAGCTTCACAGTCTTTGTTTTTGATAACAGAACGATCAGAGTCAATGGGAGTTTCTTAGAAACATCTCGTCCATTAGATTATACAGGTGTTAACGACGCTATAAATAATCTAAAAAAATAGATACGGAATAGCGGTGGGGCTGGCTGTCCTTGTCTGTATTCTGCGGCACATTTTAGGTAGCCGCTTCTGAAAATATCCATCTGCTTCTTTATTAACCTTGTGCATTAGTTCAAGGCTTCTCATGTATGCTTACAGCATGGGAAGGTATTTAGCAAGTTCCCAGGGGTGAACTATTGCTTTGTATTCGTCCCATTCTACTTCTTTTGCACATATGTAGTGGCTGAAGGCGTGTTCTCCAAGAACTTCTCTCACGAATTTACTGCCTTTCATCTCATCGATTGCTTCCTTAAGGTCTGCAGGCAGGGAACGAATACCCTTTTCTTCGCGCTCTTTTTCTGTAAGGTGGAATATGTTTATGTTTGTAGGCTCTCCAGGATCTATTTTGTTTTTAATCCCATCAAGGCCAGCTCTGAGCATGAGAGCAAATGCAAGGTAAGGGTTGCATGCAGGGTCTGGACATCTGAGTTCGATTCTTGTCCCGTTTCCTCGGGTTGCAGGAATACGTATCAGGGAACTTCTGTTTTGTGCAGACCATGATATATAAACCGGAGCTTCAAAGCCCGGGACAATCCTCTTGTATGAGTTTACTACAGGGTTTGTAACAGCTGCAAATTCCCTGATGTGTTTCAGCAACCCACCTATGTAATACATTGCATCCTGGGAAAGTTGTGTAGGAGTATCCGGGTCATAAAAAGCGTTTTTTCCGTTCTTGAACAGGGACTGGTTGCTGTGCATGCCTGACCCGTTAACACCAAAGAGGGGCTTTGGCATGAAGCTTGCATAGTAGCCTTTGTGGTAAGCAATTGACTTTACCACGTATTTGAAAGTCACCACATTGTCTGCTGTACTGAGCACATCCTCGAACCTGAAATCGATTTCATGCTGAGAGGGTGAAACTTCATGATGGGAAGCTTCTATCTTGAAGCCCATATGTTCCAGGGCATAGTCAATCTCCCTGCGGACGTCCTGTGCACGGTCGAGGGGTGCGAAGTCAAAATATCCACCCTGGTCAGTAAGTTCCGTTGTCGGGTTTCCATTTGCATCAAGCTTGAAAAGGAAAAATTCAAGTTCTGGTCCTACGTTCATCGAGAAGCCCATTTTTTCGGCTTCTTTTATTGCACTTTTTAGAACATATCTGGGGTCTCCCAAGAAGGGTTTTCCGTCAGGAAGATAAACATCTCCGAGAATCCTAGCAACTGCACCGGCTGCAGGCCTCCAGGGTAGTATTCTGAATGTTGAAGGGTCAAGTATGAGTTTCATGTCAGACTCTTCAATCCTTGTAAAACCCTGGATTGAAGATCCATCAAACATTACACCGTTTACAAAAGCTTCTTCAAGTTGTTCTACAGGAATTGCCCAGCTTTTGATGGTGCCAACTGTATCCGTAAATTGGGTCCGGATAAACTTCACGTCTCTTTCTTTTACAGCCTCTAGCACATCTTCTTTACTTATGCACTTTTTCATCTGCGCCATTTGATTCCATCCTCAACAGGAATTAGGTAACCATTTACCTACTATATAATATATATAATTTACCTTCTTGTGTTGCATAAAATATTTTAGAAGTTCCACACAGAACTACGCAGATCCTAAAATTATTTATTTGATACATCCCAACTTTACTATGTATATTTCTGATATCCTGTATATAAATATCATTCTAAAAGGGATAGATTACTTAATAAAGCTTAAATTTCAATTTTTTTCGGTTAAAATCTTTTAAAAATGATTTAAAATGCAAAAAAAGGATACTTTAATTTTTTAGATTCTGAAATTAATAAACTTTGAGGCCTAATATCTCTTTTGGGTCTCACATGTTTGAGAAAGTTGCTGTGTTCAGACTCCCGCCTTCAGTAATAATCTGCCTGTTTGCAGGAGTAATCGGCTCCGTATCTACAGCTTCTTCTCCTGAAAGATGCTATGTTTTTCTTGAAAAGCCGCCTTTCAACCCTCCAAATTGAGTTTTTTCCCAGTCTGAACAATACCCTATACACTTTTAGGAATATCTCTCTACCTGGTGTGGGAGCAGGGCCTGCAGAGAGGGCGGTCAAAACAGGAGTTTTCCTTTTCGGCTTAGATCTGGACTTAATACACTCTGGTCTTTTCTATTCTTTGGATTAAGGTCTCCTCATTATGCCTTTCTTGAAATTATCATGTTCTGGGTCGCAATTCTATTGACAATGGTGCGATTCTGGAAGGTTTCATCAAAAGAAACTTCCATTCTCCTTATCCCTTATACCCTCTGGGTCAGTTTTGCAGCCCTAATTAATTAGCAGATATGGGTCTTATCTATGAATGTATATTTCCACGAATAGTATCACCACAGTATCTCACACAAAAATCGAATTTTTCAGCAATATAAGGGATAGAGAGACCTAAAAAATCCTATAGAATAATAAGTAATATAAATGTTTTATTCTCCAAAAATGACGTTAAATTTAGCTTACCTTAAAAAAATACATTCTATTTTTGTTTAAAATTCGATTCTCGGGATTGGAAACTGGGGAATTTTAATTCGGCTAATATGAGGAATTGTTCACCTGCATTGACAATTTTATAGAAGCTAATCTTGAGACGCTAGAAAGAGCGCCGCTATTATACTGAGAATGGAAAAATTTTGCTCGAAAAATATTTTATTATCAATAGGCTGAATAGTTGCAAAATCTTTAAATTTCTGCTACCACTTTCTCGAGGTCCTGTAAAAATAGTTCGATGTCTTCTGGATTATTGTGGGGCATAAGGACAAGACGAAGAGCTCTTGGAGTGCGGGTGATTGAGACGTTCCAGCCGAATCTCTTAAGGAGCTGCTCTCTGACGAGATCGGGATTAGGTACTTTCAGGGCAATCACGTTCATCACAGGCTCGATCAATGGTTCTAAACCGATTTTTCGAGCTTCTGAAACCATTTTTGATGTAAGTTGCATGCAGTACTGCACATTTTTCCTGTAACCCTCATAACCGAGATATTTCATGACCGCACAGGTAGCAGCAGCTGAGGCTCCATTCCGGGTTCCAGTAAGTGTGAACTGGGCTTTTGTGCTAAGGTATGGGGTACTAACTTTGAGAGAATCCAGAAAAGAAGAAGACCTGAAAAGCAGAGCACCTGAAGGAATTGTGGAAAGGCCCATTTTATGAGGATCTATAGCAATAGAACTAACTCTTGGCACTCTGAAATCAAAGGGCTGGGGTTTTTCGAGGAAAGGGATCACGAATCCTCCGAAAGCCGCATCGACATGAAGAAAAAGCTCGTTTTCAAGAGCTATTTCCGAGAGTTTATCAATAGGGTCCACTTGGCCAAACTCAGTGTTCCCTGCTATTCCTACAAGTCCTATGGTGTTTGCATTTATGAGGTTTTCAACAGAAGCCAGATCCACTTTGAATTCCGAATCAAGAGAAGCTCTTCTGACTTCTATACCCATCATATTTGCAATTTTATCAAAAGAAAAGTGAGCCGATTCGGGAATTACAATGTTTAGAGTTCCTTTAAATCCTTTTCTTTCAGCTGTTACCAGGTTTTTCATTCCTCTTACAGCCTGGATATTGGATTCCGTGCCTCCAGTGGTAAGATAGCCGCAAACCGAACTCTCGCACAAATCGCCTGAAGGAGCATTAATTGAAGGGGCGTGAAGGAGTTTACCGAGCATTCTGATAACTTCCTGCTCAAGCCTGCGGGCTCCGGTAAAAAGTCCCAGATCGCCCAGGTTAGCCTCAATAAAAAGCCTGTTAGCCTCGACCGCGATCTTATGAGGGCGGGTACACATCGAACTAAAAACCCTATAATAATCCGTATCTTCTGACTTTGCATTTTTCAGATAGGAAAATATCTCTCTTTCAGAAAGACCCTTCTCATTCATATAGGTAAAGTAAAACCAGTTATATTTAAAAGACTTATGGAATAACCCCGAAAAACTGACTTTCTTTGAATCATAAAAGTCCAGAATACTCTTAACTGTACATACTTTCTGGATAAACTAAAATATAGTTTAAATGATAAGAATAGTAGGTATGTCAATGGCGGTTTAATGTCACACACCTTCAGATATAAATTTTAGTAAATTTGTCATGAATTCACTCAAAAGTAAAAATTGCTGGACTACTAAATATGGCAATTAAAAACTCTACTGCAGTGCTTACATATAAGTTATAAGCGCAAAAAATCTGAATCTTTATCTCAGGGGATATAAGTTTTAAACATTTTTGTTTATTTCATGTCTGTCCGGTAAAAGTTGCTTCAAATAAATTTAACAACTATTATATTTTTCCTGTGGTTGAAAAGCCATAAGATTTGAAGAGGATACTAATATCCTATAATATCAGGGAAAAAAGCAACCAGTAAAGGCAAAAAAGAATCGGTCGACACCACAAAAAGACTCACTGAAGCAATAGAAAAGCTATAAGTCTGGCAAAAAGAAAAAATGCAGGATAATCAGAAGTAGTGTGAGCGGGTTGGGGAGTGGGGGGGTCATATGGGGAGTGGGGGGTATGGTATGTGAAAAAAGTTTCCCGCTCACATTACTCACATAACCTCTATTCAAATTAATTATATAAATAGCTATGCATTTCATACCAGTCTAATATTATACAAGATTGCGGGTTTTTAGTTCTATGCATCCAGACAGGCGTTTGATTTATATTGCAGTTTTTGTAATTATGAGACTTTCAAATTCCGTGGTCATCATCCTTTCGGAACTTACAACCTGCATGGTACATATGGGTGCTTGCATCAAGCCTGCTCTTTTCAGGGTACTTTATGGGAGCCATTACCACAATGCTCCTTTTTGTGATTCTCACAGAAAAGTTATGAAACCTCAGGCTCATAGCGCTTGGCATTATCTTCACGGTGATATCAGGACTGATTATTTATTACTCAGAAAAACTGTGGGTTCTTGCTATTTCCATATTTATTGAAGGTGCTGGATGTGGAGCTTTTTTTCCACGGCATATCCTCACTCTCAAGGTGTAAAGACCCCAGGCGTTGTCTTGATGAATTCAGCTTTCTTTCTAATGCCGCATCGGTTACAGGAGTTTTATTCTCAGGGATGCTCACAGACATTTTTCTGAAAGGTGTTGTCCTCATATTCTTTTTTATAGCTCTGCTTTCGGAAATCACTCTCCTTTGCAAGCACAAAGAACTCATTAACACAAGAAAGACTGGAGAAAACTTGACTTACTCCCAAGTTAGACTCCATAAAAGCCCATTTCAAACACTCTTTAAGTGGAGTCACAGGACTCATTTCCCGCCACAAATCAGGTATATGGTTGAATTCTTTTCTGCTCAACGGAGCAATAGGGGTTCTCACAGCCTATTATCCAGACTACAGCCTTGAAATTTTATCTAAAGTCCAGCTTGGAATTGCTATTGCAAGCCTTTATGTCTGCGCGATCATGTCCTTTCTGATAGGTCGTTTAAAGTAAGAGAAAAAACCATAATCCGTATAGGATTGGCTTTTTTTACCTTTGGATTTTTTTGGGTCAAAAATCCCCTACCCGGCTTTTCAAGCCTTGTAGGCTGGTCAGGGATAGCAAAGGTGAGTTTTACTCTGGCTGTCGCAAGAATGGATGCTGATAGAAGGCTTGCCATAATTCCCCGATAACCGTTGTTAAATAACTGATTTTATGTCCTTAATTACCTTTTATACTGCTGATGGAGTTACGACATGTAAACCATTGTGTATATAAAATGAGCCTTTGCCAAAATTGTTAATAATACTTTAAATGTAAAAGAATTGTCTAAAATTCCCTATTTTGTCACAAAATTATATTTAGTGTCTTTAAGATTGCACAATTAAATGCCGCTTAATACGAAATCCCATAATGAGAAACTGATTAGTGTTATATATACTTTAGGACTTACGCAGTTAGTTCTTTGCATATTGTCTTTGCTACAGTTTCAAGTTTACAAATTAATTTAATGTGTATAGAGGGTTACTTAAATATTCTGTCACTGCTACTCTTCTAATTTTCATCTTACTTTCAAACCATGATATTCCACTTTTAACTCTGTGTAATTCAAGTCTCAGGTCCAGGTCTTCATATAAATATAGGAAGCTATTTCCTGACTTTCTTTTTCCACATTTGATGAGTCGATCATGATAGATGAATTCTTCATTAAGGTGTATTCTTGTATCATAATAGTGACTGTTCCTTTTTGTTGCTAACACAAATTTGACATGTTTTTTTCTAAGAAGTTAAGAAGATCCTCGGAGAAAAAACCACGATCAAGAAGAAGTACCTTATCGCTAATATCCAACTCTTCAATTGTTTTGTATAATGTACTTATATCTCTCACACTGCCTGGAACTGACTTGATCATAGCAGGCATT
>JASGVX010000090.1 GCA_030054735.1 Methanobacteriota archaeon
CCTTAATTCGATTTTTGAACCATATCTAGATTTAGATGTGAAAAGAGACATACGGCGGCGTTTTCATAATATATAAAGGTATCGGAAAACATCGTTTAAGGAAAAGTAAAAAATTAGTGAACTACTGAACTTATTTATTTTCTGATTTCCCTGTTTTTTCTCAGGAAATATTAAATCCTGAAAAAAGCGTCAAGCGTTTTCTGGAACCGGAAATCGGAAAGCATTTTTGCCTGCTGGATCCATTCTGTTTTTGGGGTTCGAACCCTGCATGATAAATCCGAAACTGCTGCTTCCAGGGAATCAAAGGTTTTAGGAGGATTTTGAAGTGCTTTTCTCATCCCTTCCCGGACCACCCAGACCCCGAGAGGAGCCCAGTAATCAGGAGTAATTTCCCTGAGTACAAAGACCGATGCCTGTCTTTTAATTTCTATAAGGTACTCGAGTACTGGAAGCCTTGCTGCATAATAACCCCCTGCAAGAGGAGAGTAGCCCTTCTTTCCGTTGAGCCCTTCACTGTCCCCCCCGATCCAGCTTGATTCTCCGGACCAGACTGCTTTTGGGAGCCAGATTTCAATAAGTTCAAAGGAATACGCCCGCGGAAGGATCAGCACTTCAAAATGGTTTCCGAAATGAGTCCCGCTAAAGAGCTTGATGTCAGAAGCCCAGGGGAAATCAATTATGCGCTCTGAAACTTCCTTTCCAGCCATATCGTCCACGGCTGTAATAGACCAGCGTGTAGGCACTATCTTGCGCTCTTTTCCGAGGAGGCCAATAGATAATAGGCGTGTAATATGTTCAGTGGAAACGTCACTTTTCAAAAGTTCGGAAATAGCATCTTTTGCAAGGGCATCTGTATCATAAACAAGATAATCCACTTTTTTCGGGACAGACGGGTTTTCGGCAAGCTCAAAGTTTTTCACAAGCCCTGACGGCCCCATAGGCGTAAGGACCGAATCGAACTTGAGTTCCTGTTTTGGGGCTTTAAAAAACCAGGCTTCGGTATCCACCGGCTTTCTGGATAGGGCCAGTTCCTGAGCCTTAACCAGAAGGGGGTTCTCTTTGCTCCGTGCATCTTTTATGTGAAGGTTTGTGTTTGCCCTGACCATTCGGGAGCGCATGGCGATGATGTCTTCTATCTGCATGTTTTCCCAGGACGAAGGGTCTTCAAAAAGCAAAGCTTCGTTTTCCTTTGCTAAAGGCGGAATTAAAGGACCAGCCGAAACTCTGGGATAGCCGTAGCTTCCGACAAATAGAGCCGGTGGAGATGCCCCAAAAACAGAATTTCCTGAGATTACAGGAGAAATTGATTGCAGGGTTTTGAACTTTTCAAGAATTGGGCAACGGGGACGCCCGCAAAGTCCTTTTCCCTTGCATTTAATGCACTGTCTGTCTTTCACTTTTTGTTCATATCCTTACAGATTATGCAGGTGTTAACTTCAGGAGCGTTTCTGTACAACCAGCCGGACTTCTGAACAAAACAGCATATACTGCACATCCCCTTAACTTTTTCCTGCGAGGATAAACCGCCATTTAAAAGAACTGATGCGAATTTTCGGATTTCGTTCTGGGTCTCTTCAGAGAAATCAACTTCAGCCCCTCGTTTTTCGCTCACATACTGAGAAACCGCAGCTCTCGAAAGTTCAAGGATGTCTGCTACGTCCTGCTGTGTGCATCCATGCTCTAAAATCATTGCTCTTGAGAGTTCAGCTCTGATTGCAGGCAAGACTTTTTGTACCATTATTTCACACGTTGTTTTCATTGGAGACCAACACTTGCAAATATAAAATATATGAAAACGCACTTTTTGTATGGTTTTTCGGAAAGGGACTCAATTTCTAGCAAATGCAGATGAAAGAGAGTGCATGCTATCAAAAAACTGGCAAAAAGATACGTACAACTCCGAATCAATAGCCTTATATTCCTCTTTTCAAGCCAGAGAGTTTCCGGTTGGGGGAAGGATTCAGAGTTTAATTTTTGATTTGTTCAGCAGAGAAACCCTTTTCCATGAGGACTTCTTTCATGCGGGACAGGTGATTGCCCTGAAGTTCTACAGAATTTCCTTTTACTGTACCGCCGCATGCAAACTTTGATTTCAGGTAAGTGGACAGTTCGTGAAGGTCAATTTCACTTGCATCGAAACCTTCTACAACAGTGACTTCCTTTCCATATCGTCTTCTGTTAACTTTAACAGTTATTCTCTGTTGCTCTTTTGCAACCTCTTCGCATATGCAAAGTTCTTTTGGAAGCCCGCATACCGGGCACATTCCGCTGCTCATTTGTTAGTATGTCCTCCGAATTTGTAATCATTGTATATGTAATATATCCGAAAATATCTAAATAGATATAAAGTACTAATCAATGATGGTATTAAAGCCTAATGGTATTTTTTCAGGCACATTATACTGGATTTCAGTTAAGCTAAAGTCTTCAATAATATAAAAAGCCAAGCAGAGCTGTGTATTTTTTATTCTTTGTATTTTAAGTAAATAACCTCACAGAGACAGGATATTACTAATATATATTAATTAATACAATTTAATATAATTTGATATAATTATATATGATGGAGGCAATCTGCAAAAAACCTGAAAATTCGGGCATATGCAGCTTCAAGGAGAAAAAACTCCGGTTGAAGGATAAAAGCACGGAAGTTTGTGTTTTTACTGGAAAAAACATTTTTCAACCAGCAAAAAGCTAAATATATCTTGAATCACATCCTTTTATATAATTAATTGACAATATATCTATGAAGTTCATATATATAAGTATAGCTATATAATAACTCAGAAAAACAAGTACATCTGGGAGGTAGCCTATGAACGAGTTAATAGGTTTTGTAAACGGAAACAATTTAAGGAAAAAAGTGCTCTCTCTGCTTGCCTCAAAAGGGGAAATGGAAGAAAAACGTATTTCTAAAACTCTTCGGGTGGTATATCCTGCCATAAAAAAGACTCTCGAGGAACTTGAAGAAAAAGATCTGATAGGAAAAAAAGAAGAAATATACTTCCTGACCGAAACGGGAAGCAAAGTAGAAAAAATGGTTCATCAGATTTGAATCTTAAAAAACTCATTTTTAAATTTAATTTTAGACCTGATGATAAATTTTCAGATCACCTGCAGCCCCTTTCATCATGGTTACTTCTGTCTTTTTATCATGGTTACTTCTGTCTTTTTGTTATATTAGATATCCTGTAAAGACTTGTTTTCGAGAAAAAATAAGTTTGAACTCGCCAATTAGTTCTCTTCTGGCTGATAAACAACCTGAATTTTGTTTATTATCAGCTTTTTGAAAGAGAATACTCGTAGGAAAGTAAATATTGCTATATTGATATTATGATGAGCTCATCCCAAAACCAATTTGGCATGAAAGTTACTTCAATTACT
Source organism: Methanobacteriota archaeon (assembly GCA_030054735.1). Lineage (GTDB taxonomy): Archaea > Halobacteriota > Methanosarcinia > Methanosarcinales > Methanosarcinaceae > Methanosarcina. The sequence continues at coordinate 3,385 of JASGVX010000090.1, forward strand.
TTCATTTTTGGCATGAAAGTTCCTTCATATTACTTTCATTTTTTGTGCCTGCTATTTAGAAAATTTCATCTGTGTTTTATCTTTAAATCTATAAGAATTTCAGAACGATTTTTCACAATCAAAGACTTATTGGTTGTTCTGATTTCAAGATTCAGAGACGTATTTTTGAGTTATGGGAGAGGATCAGATGAGTTAGGAGATAAGCCCATATGAGTTATGGGATAGAATCATATTAATACTATGTTGCGAGTAAAACACGATATTGGAACTGGTATGGGGAGTATAGAGCGCCTGTAGACAAAGCGTTTGCAGGCATTTATTTCCTGAAAATATTTCCTTTCAGACCTAAAGAAATATTTATCTAATCCCTGTCCCTTTATGTCCGCATAATCTGTTTAGTCTGTTTAACACTACTCAAACCCTGAAAAACCCAGGGAAAAAATACAAGAAAAAAAACCGAAGCTTCGGCAGCTAAATGAGGCTTAAAAATAAGAGGCAAGGCAATGTTACCTGAAGAAGACCTGAAAATCATTAAAAAAGAACTCGGGCGAGAGCCTACCCTTGTAGAACAGGGCTGTTTTTTAAATATGTGGAGCGAACACTGCTCCTACCGCTCAAGCGCTTCTCTCCTGAAGACCTTCACAACAACGGGCGAAAATGTGCTTATCGGTCCCGGAGATGATGCTGCAATTATTAAATTCGAAGATGGATACGTGCTTGCTATAGGAATGGAGAGCCACAACCACCCTTCATATATAGACCCGTATAACGGGGCAGCTACCGGTGTGGGAGGCATTGTAAGAGATATAATATCCATGGGTGCCCGTCCTATAGCCCTTATGGATCCACTCTATCTCGGGCCTCTGGACAGTCCGAAAAACCTTTTCCTTTTTGAGCAGATAACTAAAGGAGTCGCAGGATACGGGAACTGCATAGGAGTGCCTGTAGTCAATGGTGAGACTTTTTTTGACAATAGATACAGCGGAAACCCACTGGTAAACGTTGTTGCAGTCGGGCTCTGTAAAGAAGAAGAAGTTATTACCGGCCGCTCCCAAAAAGCCGGAAACAAGCTCATAATTGCAGGTTCAAGCACAGGGAGAGACGGACTCGGGGGGGCTTCCTTTGCATCCAGACAGCTCTCAGACTCGTCTGGACCCGAAGAACGCCCGGGCGTCCTAGGAGACCCCTATACCGAAAAGCTTCTCATGGAAATGACCTTTGAAGCCATAGAAAAAGGGTATATAAAATCCTGTAAAGACCTTGGAGCCGCAGGGCTTGGGGGAGCGAGTTCAGAACTGGCCGCAAAAGGAGGACTTGGAGCCCACATTATTGCAGATGCGGTCCCGCAGCGCGAACCAGAGATGAACGCTTATGAGATACTGCTTGCCGAATCCCAGGAACGCATGCTCTTTGAGGTAGCTCCTGAAGATGTCGATGCAGTCCTTGCCCTTCTAGAAAAATATGATTTAGATGGGGATCTGGTCGGATACCTCACAGAAAAGCCAAATTATACAGTTGAGTTCAGAGGAGAAATCGTAGCCGACATCCCTATAGCTTTCCTTACAGGAGGAGTACCAGCCTGCGAAAACCTCCTGGAAACCCCCATAATCAGGGAGGAAGGAGAAAAGCCGGAAAGTCCTGAAGACCTGAAAGCAGCCTTCCTGAAAGTCCTGTCCTCTCACAACATTGCCTCAAAGGAATGGATTTACAGGCAGTATGACCACGGGGTCCAGCTCAGGACCATCGTTAAACCCGGGGAAGATGCCGGAGTTCTCAGGATCACCGATACGAAAGGAATTGCGCTTTCATGCGGCTGCCAGCCCAGAGCAACCCTTCTGGACCCTTACACAGGAGGAAAGACTGCAATCATCGAAAATGCCATGAACCTTGCAGTAAAAGGTGCAGAAGCAATGGCTATTGTGAACTGCCTTAACTTTGGAAACCCGGAGAACCCTGAAATCTACTGGCAGTTCAAAAACGCCATACTCGGGCTTGGAGATGCAGCAAGGGAGCTATCAGTCCCGGTAGTCGGAGGAAATGTTTCCCTATATAATGAGAGCGACGAATTCAAGACAGCAATTCCCCCGACCCCTTCAATAGGGATGGTCGGGAAAGTGGACCTCGAAATTCCTCTCCCTTCAAGCTTCTTTGCAAAAGCAGGTGACAGCATTATCCTTCTAGGAGAAACAGTCCCTGAAATGGGTGGTTCGGAATACTACGCCTGTATTGGAGCAGACAATGTCGGGAAAGTCCCTGAAGTCCCGAAAAACGCCCCTGAAATTATAAAGGCAGTAATCAAAGCTGTTAAAAGCGGAAAACTGAGTTCTGCACACGACATTTCCCTCGGTGGTATTGGCGCAGGGCTTGCCGGGATGTGCAAAAACCTGGGTGGAAAGGTTGACTTTAGCGAGATTGGAGGCGAAATGAAAGCAGATGAGTTCTTATTTTCAGAAGCTCCAGCCAGGGCACTGCTTGCTACAGCCGAACCTGAAGCTGTGCAGGAGATTTTAAAAGGTGTACCCCATGCCGTAATTGGTAAGGTAGGAGGCAACACCCTTGAGATCAAAGGCAGAGATTTCAAGATCTCCCTGTCTTTGGGAGAAATCAAAGAAGCATATGGCAGCCTCACAAGACTTATGATGGGATGATTAACTCATCCCCTACTTCATGATGAGATGATTAACTCATCCCCTCTTCTTCTTAGTTCAGTAATTTTTTAAACTCGCAGTATGCCTTTTATTCATTATACTTATTAATTGAAAACCGATTTCAGTGAAAAATAAATTCTCCTGGCCTGTGGCATTTCCAGTACATTTTTTTATCTCTCTTAATTGCCTGCTGCTTTGTAAATTCTTATTTTTCTTACGTGACATCCGGCTAAAGCCTGGTGATGCGCGCTGAGAAACAAATGAAAAATTCCCTATCCATATAGAAATCGATAAAACAATTAATCAAAGATTGCTTATTTTTTGTTCATGATTTAAGATTCTATTGCATAATTCGATTAGCTGCAAAAGAATGAAAAAAAACAATAGTTTTTAGTAGGTATCCGCACAACATTATTCTGTTATGAAAACCGTTTGCATGTGTGTGGGAGTGCATCTGCCTTACAGCCCAAAATGGTACTGGCCTCTAGAGGGTTTTTACGGGGTACCTGAAATGGACCGGTATTTTGACCGGAATCAGATTTTTTCAAGGCTTTTTAAAAAAAGTAGAGAGTTTTTGCGCCTTAATGACCTTTTTACAGAATCAATTGAGAGGGGAGGGAGCTATGCCTTTGATCTTTCAGGTCCTTTCCTTGAACAGGTCAGGCTGGTCCCTGAACTGCTTGAATCTTTCAGGAAACTTACAGAAAGCAGGAGAGTGGAGTTTACAGGAAGCTGCTATTACCATTCCCTGAGCGCTCTTTATCCTGACCTTTCCTGGTTCAGGGAAGAAGTAACAATTTACATGGAAATGCTCAGGGAACTGTTAGGGGTAAGCCCGAAAACTTTTGTAAATACAGAACTTCTCTACACACAGAGAACAGGAGATATACTTACAGAAATGGGTTTTAACTGCCTAATTGCCGAGGGGTCAAAAAATATTATGGGTGAGTACGATCCAGTCCATGTTTTTGAAAACCAGCTTCCGACTCTTCTCAGGCATATAAACCTCAGCGAAGATATTGATCTGCGCTTTTCAGAAAAAAGCTGGAAAGGCTATCCTCTGATTCCGGATAAATTCGCAGACTGGATTGCAGGCATTGATGGGGATGTCCTGACCCTTTATTTTAATTACACAAGCCTCTGCCAACACCACCGGAATAAAAGCATGATAGCTGATTTTATACGGGCTTTTCCGGAAGCCCTGAAGAGACGGGATATTGAAATGATAACTCCTTCAGAAGCAGTAAACAGGTTCAGTCCTTCAAGACTTCCGACCCTCGGGACTGAGCAGACAATCCGTTATGGAATGAATAATGCGGCAGGAAACCATGCGCAGCAGCTTTATTTGAGGGAGCTTGTAAGGATAGGAGAAGAACTTGCAGAAATTAAAGAAAAAAAGGACTACCATAAATTGAAACAGGTCTTTGGTTACCTTCAGCAGAGTGAAATCCTTTTTTCAATGGGCCCAGGAAACTCCCGTGAAGGATGTGAAAGAGCTGTGAACTACTATTCCATTCTCTCAGATTTAAGAAGAGCTGTTCTGGAGGAAAGGGCATGACCTCTCTTTGCATGTACTTTCAGGTGCATCAGCCATTTCGGCTGCGAATGTTCTGGCCTGATGACAGGTCTGGATTTTTACGCTACTTTGATGAAAGAAGCAACAGGGAGATTTTTGAAAGAGTGGCTCGTAAATGCTATATCCCTGCAAACAGGGCTCTTCTTGAGTCCCTGGATGAGCATAAAGGAGAATTCAGGTTTTCCCTTTCAATTAGCGGCACCCTGCTTGAACAATGCGAACTCTGGGGAAAAGAGGTGCTGGAAAGTTTTCGGCAGCTTGCAGAAACAGGGGCTGTAGAGATTCTGGAAGAAACCTTTCACCATTCCCTTTCAAGCCTTTTTGAAGACAAAACAGAATTTATTGAAGAAGTGAAAAAACATAGAGAAATGGTTTCCGACCTCCTCGGAGTTAAACCTCAGGTCTTCCGAAACACAGAACTGCTCTATAATAACACCATAGCAGAGATTGTTTCCAAGCTGGGTTATAAGGCAATTCTTACGGAAGGTACGGACCATATACTTGAGGGGAGGTCTCCTAACGTCCTATATAAAGCAAAAGTTTCAGGGCTGCCTATTCTACTTAGAAACTACAAACTGAGCGATGATATAGGGTACCGCTTTTCTTCCAGGTGGTGGGAAGGTTACCCTCTGACAGCGGAAAAATGGGCATCATGGGCCTCAGGGGTTAAAGGGGACTGCATTAACATCTTTATGGACTACGAAACATTTGGAGAGCACCAGTGGAGAGAGACCGGGATCTTTGATTTTATGGAAAAACTGCCTGGAGAAGTCCTTAAAAACGGGATGGAATTCAGTACTCCTGTAGAGCTTACCAGAAAATATTCACCTGTAGCTGAGATCGACATAGGTGACTTATCAACGATTTCCTGGGCCGATATGGAGCGCGATGCCAGCGCGTGGCTCGGGAATGATATGCAAAGGCGCTGTTTTGAGGAAATAAAACTGCTTGAGCCGTTTGTGAAAAAGACAAAAGACCCCGAAATCCTGCGGATATGGCAGCACCTCTTGACTTCGGACCATTACTACTATATGTGCACCAAATGGCTCGGGGACGGAGATGTGCATTCTTATTTCAGCGTCCATTCCACGCCTTTTGAAGCTGCAGTCAATTTCATGGCTGTACTTATGGACTTCAAAGCTCAGGTATTCAAAAAACTCAGTAGAATGGCTTAAGGAAATATTATAGAATATGCATAATATCAATGGGAGTTTGAGTCGTATGGTCAGGGACTTATGCATGTTTGCAGGATTCAATGAAGATTCGAGAATTGTATGGTTCAAGATTAGTTATTCGAAAGGGCCTGGTTCTTTATCCGTAATAAGTGATTTTCTTGAAAAAGAAAATGCATTCATCAAGTTTGGGCATATTGACAATATCACGCAGGAAACAGGAGAATATTCGATATTCACGGAACTTAAGAAAGATACGGATCTTGATGAGCTTGCCGGGAAAATCAAAGAGCTGGAAATTGTAAGTGCGGTCGAGCACGGAGTTTCGGAATTCGGCATGATTTACTCCGTAGACTTCCCACAAAATGTCATAGGAGTCAGGGGAGTTATGTCAAGGGCGCTCACAATTGTTGATATAATCAAGACCCTTAACCAGAGTGTTCCGCATGCAGAAGGGCTTCTTACCCTGTCAGGACTGCGCGGAGGGGTAGATGCCGCAAAATATTTCAAGAGTGTTATGCCAATAAATAATAGCAACTTCGCAAGCATGATTGCGGAGCTTTTCAGAGCTGTAGGCTGGGGAATTCTGGAAATTGACTGCAGCCCTGAGACATATGAAGGAAAAATCATTGTAAAAGACTCGTTTATAGCCGATGTTTACGGACGCTCGGAGCAGCCTGTCTGTGCCTTCATGAGCGGTTATTTCGCAGGCTACCTGACAGAGTATTTCGGGAAGAATATAAGTGTAAGGGAAGTCAGCTGTAAAGCCACGGGGAAGGACGTCTGTGAATATATCATCTCACTTGCTCCCAGCAGCGCTGTTAAGGAATACCAGCTCAGAGGAGAGATTAAGTGATCAGGCAGCCGAATGTCATTCTGGGAAATGATAAGCTCCTTGTGACTATGGGAAGGAAAGGGGAAATTTTCGGCTTATTTTATCCCCGCAGAGACCATGCCCAGCACGCAGAAGAATCCTTTGCCTGCATACACACAGGAGATAGGCTTCTCTGGACAAACGATATCGAATGGCACTCAAGTCAAAACTACGTCGAAGATACAAATATCGTTTCTACAAAACTTTACCATGATTCCGGTATAAAAATCTCTATTCTTGACCTTGTACACCCTGAAGTCCCTGTCCTTATCCGCAGATTTAAAGTGCAGTCCCAGAAGAAAATTTCCGGGAAGTTTTTCTATTTCTCCAACCTCAATGTTGGGGAGACCTCAAAGAAAAACTCAGCTTTTTGCGATTCAGATGCCCGCCTGCTTGCGCAGTACTGGCAGAATTATAATATAGGGATCTATGCCCGTCCGGAGTTTACGGAATGGCAAATCGGAAAGGCAATGGATACTATCTGGTGGACAAATTCCAAATATGATATGGAAGACGGAAAGCTTCAGCGTAATAAAGAAGACATAGGAAATATCAATAACGCTGTGGGATGGGACCTCGATCTTGGAGCTGGCGAAACGAATGAATTCGTTATCTATATAGGTGCCGCATCTTCCCGGAGCATGCTGTACAAAAGAATGCATGAGTTATCCAAACTGCCCCTGGAACACATCTTTGAAAAGACACGGGAATACTGGGTGATGTGGCTTTCGAAAAAGCACGTGCTCAAAATGCCTGGAATAGAAGGATACAACAACCTGCGCCAGGAGCTGTTTAATGCATATAACCGGGCTCTTCTTATGCTTTATCTGCTGAACGATCATGAATACGGGTCTTTTGTTGCTGCTCCTGAGTTTGACTCCAATTTTGAGAAATGTGGAGGATACGGATTTTGCTGGAATAGAGATAGCTCGGAGCTGGTGCTTGCCCTCAAACGCTCCGGATACCCGGAATATTGCGACAGGTTTTTTAAGTGGTGCATACGGACCCAGATGCCTGACGGGTCATGGTTTCAGAGGTACTGGCTAAATGGAGATATAGCTCCTTCCTGGGGGAATTTTGATTATTCAACCCAGATTGATGAGACAGGGTCAACACTTCATGCTATGGACGTTTATTACAGGACTCTTGAAGGGCTTAAAAAGGTGGAGTTTCTGGAAGATGTCTGGGTCTCAGTGCTCAGGGCTGCCGAGTATCTGATGAAGCGGACAAAATCAGGGCTGCATGAGAGTTGTACAGACCTGTGGGAAACCTATTACGGAATTTTCACATATACCAGTGCTGCGATATATGCAGGGCTTATGGGCGCTTCCCACCTTGCAGAAGAAAACGCTGAGTCCGGCATGGCAAGGCGCTGGAAGAAAAGGGCTGATTTTATCAAGCAGGCTACAATTGACCGTTTCTGGCTTCAGGAAGGATACTTTGCAAAAGGGATTATTCATGAAAAACTTGACAAAACAGTTGATGCAAGTATCCTCGGTGCTTATATACCCTTTAGAATGCTCTCCCCAAAAGAACCTGTAGAAAGGGATATGATCCTTTTCCTGATAGAGAATATACAGAAAAAACTTTCAGTTCCCATTAATACGGGTTACGGGATCAAGCGTTATGAGAATGACGCCTACATTGATGGAAACCCCTGGATAGTTACAACTCTCTGGCTCTCAGCAGCCATGTTCTCTTTTGTCCTTGACCTTCCCAATGGCAAAGAGGGGCCATACGCCGAAGAAGTGGAGAAATTGACAAATGAAGGAATTAAATGCTTGAGCTGGGCACTTGAGGGGGCAACAAGTACAGGCCTTCTCCCGGAACAGGTGGATAAGTCTTCAGGAAAACCAGCCTGGGCAATTCCTCTCGGCTGGAGCGGGTCTCTTATGCTTGACAACATCATTCTCTTTGATAAAATCTGCAGAAGAAATGCAGGAAAGCAAGAATAAGACTAAAGTGAAAGAAAACAAATAATTGAAAGAATAAAATTAGGATGCCTGCGTTTACTTCCACAAGAACTCAATTCTCATACGCAGAGTTTTCAACTCACCCCATATATTTTCAGTTCCGCAGTCCGGAGAACTGTCAGTCCGGAGAACTGTGAGATAATGCTATGTTATAGTCCGTTAACTGTGCAAGAGAGTTTTTAGGAATAAACCGCAAGCTTAAACAAACTGCAACCTTAAGCTTTTATAATTTCTTCAGCCCCGCCCATGTATGGTCTGAGGACTTCAGGAATTTCTACACTGCCGTCTTCACGCTGGTAGTTTTCCAGTATTGCAACAACGGTCCTGCCTACAGCAAGGCCAGAGCCATTAAGCGTGTGGACAAACTGGGGCCCTTCAGGAGTTCTGAAGCGTATATTTGCTCTCCTTGCCTGGAAGTTCTCGAAATTCGAGCACGATGAGATTTCCCTGTATTTTTTCTGTGCAGGTATCCATACCTCGAGGTCATAGGTCTTGGCAGCCGAGAACCCTATATCGCCGGTGCAGAGGTTTACTACGCGGTAAGGCAGCTTAAGGAGTTTAAGAATCTCTTCAGCATCGAGGGTGAGTTTTTCCAGTTCTTCATAAGAGGTTTCAGGTTTTACGAACTTGACAAGTTCAACCTTATTGAACTGGTGCTGGCGGATAATACCTCTTGTATCCTGACCGTGTTTTCCTGCTTCCCGCCTGAAACAGGCAGTATACGCTGTAAGGAATACAGGAAGGTCCTCAAGGTACTCATCCATAAAGAGATTGGTTAAAGGGACCTCTGCTGTCGGTGCAAGATAGTAGCCATCCGTGCACAGGTACATATCATCTTTGAACTTTGGCAGCTGCCCTGTACCGGTCATAGCTTTTTCGTTTATGAGTACAGGCGGAAAAACTTCAAGATAACCCTGCCTGGTGTGGACATCAAGCATGAAGTTTATGAGTGCCCTTTCAAGTTTTGCGCCCATACCTTTATAGACTGTAAAGCCCTGACCTGCTATCTTTGCCCCTCTCTCAAAGTCGAGAATATTGAGCTCTTCTCCTATCTCCCAGTGAGGTTTTGGAGTAAATGTGAATTCCCTTTGTTTTCCAACAACCCTTAGAACCGGATTGTCGTTCTCATCCTTGCCTATAGGTGTAGTTTCAGAAGGGATATTGGGAATTCTAAGTATTATTTCTTTTATTTTTGACTTATAATTGCGTATATCATCATCGATTTCTTTAATACGACTGTTAATGTCCTGCATTTCATTTATTTTGGATGCAAGATCTTTATTTTCCTTCTTAAGCTGCGCTATCTCGCGGGTGACAAGATTCCGCTTATGCTTCAGGCTGTCGCCCTCTGTGAGACATCCCCTCCAGGCAGCGTCATATTCAAGAAGACTATCTATAAGTTCTGTGCCCATATTCCTGTTAATAAGAGCACGCCCAACTATGTCGGGGTTATTACGTATAAATTTAAGTTCCAGCATGTTAAGCCCGTGATATCCTGCATCTTAGCTAATATATATTTTACTGTTTTCAGGCAAGGCGTTTTCCATGAGGAGTTTTCCATAAGGACTTTCCTCAAAGTAATTGGCGAATTTACTGGCTTCCCTGCCGGAATTATCAGATTCTGAACCGAGAAGCAAACTTGAGAGGCTTGCCCTATTCATATACACAACTTTTGGTTCGCCGTGGATGCCACCCAGTTCCGCAGCCTTATCTATTGCGTCATAGAGGTTTCCAAAGTCGTCCACAAGCCCAAGCTCTTTTGCCTGAGACCCTGTATAGAGGCGCCCGTCGGAAAGTTCTTTTACTTTACCCCGGTTCATATTACGCCCTTCTGCAACCTGGGTTACAAATTCTTCATAAGTCTCCATTACAACTTTATCAGCATATTCTTTTTCATCATCTGTAAGCCCTCTCCATGAAGCTCCCATGTCTTTGAACTCACCTGACTTTGAAACGTAGAAATCTCTACCTTCAATTTCGTAACAAACAGATAGGTTCTCAAAGGTCCATATGACTCCAATAGACCCAGTATTTGTGGAGGGGTTTACAAATATGTAATCTGCCGGTGCTGAGATATAATATGCAGCGCTGGCTCCAAGGTCTCCCATGGAAACGATAACAGGAATGCCATGTTCCCTGGCTTTTTCGATTTCTATTGAAATTTCCTGAGCAGCAGCTGGAGACCCTCCCGGACTGTTTACCCTGAGTACTATTGCTTTGACATTTTCGTCCGCTACAGCAGAGCGGATGTTCCCACAAATCTCTTCTGAAGTTGCGTATCCGAGCCCGGCCGGAATATTTCCGGTGAGCATGGAGCCCTGCACATAAATTACCGCTATTTTTTCGGAACTCCCGAGATTTCCTCCTAAACCAAGCCCATAAAAAATAGTAGCTATACTAACCGCAATAACAGCAATTAAAGCAAGAAATACCGCAATATAGGAGGCAGCGCTACGTTTCTTTTTTGGCAAGGAAGGATTAGAGCCTGAATTCATGTTTAAACTCTCGCTTTCAATAGTTTTCTTATGAGGGTTCTGGGGAGAAGACCCATGAAAATCCATTTTCGCAGTCTCCTGCCTTTCAGGAGTAGAAGTGTAGACAGGGGAATTTTCTTTGCTTGCACTCTCCGAGATCTTTTCATCAGGGACTGTGGTCTCTATTCTATTGTAAGCAGTATTTTTCAAAAGGTCATCTCCAGATATCTCATCAGGACTTGTGATTTTTGAACCCATTCTTTCTGAATTTACATTTTCATCATTCATATTGACTGGACCGCATTTCTTGGATTTCTTTCTCTTATTTCCCAGGTCTGTACTTTTTCACTGCTGAAAACTCCAGTTAAGGGAGAGGCAAATTCCCTTTTAGAGGAAGTGCCGGAATTATATTTTTTCAAAAGCATGCAAATAAAAAGATTAACTCAATAGAATAAAAAATTAATTCTATAGTCTGAATTGTCAGAGCAACTATTTATTTTTCTCTGCATTCCCCCCCCTCTATATATACAGCTATTTATTATCCCTCTATAAGTTACTTTGTAAACACAGTAAGCGAAATATATTTCAGAATTGCAGTCATCCAGAAGAGATACATCTATAAAAATATATGGAGATACGAATGTCAAACTCATCCAGTAAACCCGTACTTGTCACATGCGGCCTGCCCTATGCCAACGGCAAGGCACATATAGGCCATCTCAGGACCTATGTGCCTGCTGATATTTTTGTCCGCTCCCTGAAGAAAGAAGGGAGGGAGGTTACTTTTGTTTGCGGCTCGGATACCCATGGTACTCCTATTGTCGTAAACGCAGAAGAGCTTGGGATCACCCCTAAAGAACTTGTAGAGACATATCACAAACACTTTGACGAAACTTTCAAGCAGCTTGGAATTTTCTTTGATGCTTTTGGGACAACGGAAGACCCTGAAAATCACAACCGGACCCTTGATATTGTAAGCAAGCTGATTGAAAAAGGCTATGTTTACCCGAAAATTATAGAAATCGCCTACTGCCCGTCGTGCAAGCGTTTTCTTCCTGACCGCTATGTGGAAGGAAGCTGCCCTCACTGCGGAGAATCTGCCAGAGGAGATGAATGTGATCAGGGCTGCGGAAAACATCTGGAACCAGGAGAGCTTAAGAACCCTGTATGTACTATATGCAGAGGCTCTGCAGAACACCGCCATCAGGAACACTTCTTTTTCAAACTTTCCGAGTTCAGCGACTACCTGACGAATTATCTCTCAAATGAGCTGGGAGGTACCTCCAATGCTATAAACTATGCACTTGGCTGGGTAAAGCAGGGACTTACAGACTGGTGCATTACAAGGAACCTGGAATGGGGAGTTAAATTCCCGGGACACGATGAGCTTACGGTTTATGTCTGGGTGGATGCCCCTATAGGATATATTGCTTTTACTGAGGAATGGGCTGCAGAGGCAGGAGACTCCTGGGAAAAATACTGGAAAAGTGATGGGGAAATAGTCCACTTCATCGGAGGGGATATAGCATACCACCACTGCATCTTCTGGCCTGCCATGCTTAAAGGCGCAGATTATTCCGTGCCTACAGCCGTTGTAGCTTCAGGCATGGTCAAAATAGAAGATAGAAAATTCTCAAAAACAAGAGGCTATGTGGTCTGGGTAGGGGAAGACTATATTGACCACGGATTTCACCCCGACCTTCTCAGGTACTACCTTGCAAGCTACACTTCCCATACCAAGGAACTGAACTTCTCCTGGCGCGTGTTTCAGGAAAAGATCAATACCGAACTTGTGGGTGTGCTTGGAAATTTCCTTTACAGGACAATGCTCTTTGCTTTCAAGAACTACGGCGAAGTCCCGGAAGGCAAAATCGAGCCTGAAGTCAGAGAAGAGATAGAAAAAACTCTTGGAGATGTCAAAGCTGCAATGGCTGAGTATGAGTTTAAAAAGGCTGCAGATTCTGCTATGGCCCTTGCGTCATTTGGGAACACTTACTTCCAGTCCCATGAGCCCTGGAAACTTATAAAAGAAGATAGAAACGCTTGCGGACAGGCCCTTTATAACTGCCTCCACCTGGCAAAAGCTCTGAGCATTATATTTGAACCCGTGATCCCGGAGATCATGGAAAAAGCCTGGAAGGGACTGGGACAGGATAGCGACATACATTCCGTGCAGTACGGCGAGGCCCTTGTGCCCCTGAAAACATGCATAAAACTTGAAAAACCTGAAATACTCTTTACCAAGCTCGAAGACGACTGGATAGGAGAAATGGAAGAAATTGCAAAGCAGCGTGTAGCAGCTGCAAATGCAAAGAGGCATATAATAAAGGGAGGCGAAAAGGAGGAAAAATTGTCCGAAGGAGTAAGCCCTTCTGAAGAGACAAAACAGGCTGGAAAAGCCGTAAAAACAGAAGAGAAAGGGCAGCTAGAAACTCTTCCAATGATAGATTACGAGGACTTTGCAAAACTTGACATAAGGGTAGGAAAGATACTCTTTGCCGAAGCTGTGGAGAAGTCAAAAAAGCTCCTGAGGGTTGAAGTGGATATAGGGGAGGAAAAGCCAAGACAGCTTGTGGCAGGACTGTCTTCATACTACAGTCCTGAAGAACTCAGAGGTAAATACGTAATCGTACTCGCCAACCTGAAACCCGCCAAACTCTGCGGAGTTGAATCAAACGGCATGATGCTTGCAGCTGATGACGGTGGAGAGCTTGTATCAGCCCTTATGCCGGATAAAGAGATTAAACCGGGTTCCAGGATAAGGTGAGGGATTTCCGGGCGCTGGATAAGTGTATTGGCTCAAGGTTTTGGCCAGATATGGAAAACTCTGGGGAGAGACTCATCTTCCCTGCATTTACTTTTTTAATATGTTTTTGTTTTTTATTTACCTGCACTTTTAAGATAATAAAATGATTCTCTTTTTTTGTCATTGCTTAAGAAGGTTATACACAAGTTCAAACTCTGCAGAATCTACCCTTAAGATAAATTTTGACATATACCATATAGAAATAATATTTTTTGGAGATTAATTATATCTAAATAAGATAATTATTCAAGAAATGGGATATATAGGGATAAAAACAGAATCTTTTTTAATAATAACTATATATAACATGATTTATTCTGGAAGTGATGTTGCCTGAAAAATCAACTTTAGATCCGCGATTAAAGCCAGATTTGCACTTTGATGGAAATCCGCGGTGGTTTGACAAATTTGAATAAGAAAAAAGACGACATTGCTGCCCATAACGAAAAAAAGATGACCTGCTGCCCATAACGGAAAAGAGCCAGGAATAAAAAATTAAGGCAAAGATGAACTTTCATTTTTTGCTTCTTATTCAAAATTTCATTTTTGCTTTTATGTTTCATGTTTGTTTTTATGGCCAGGAATGAAGGAAATGGGACCCAGCATAATTTAGAGGACTAACGCTCGTTTATAGTGTAAATATTATGTACTGAGGAAAAAATGATGGATAAAAATAACAAATATCTGTATATTGGCATCGTTTTAGTAGTATTAATCCTCTTACTTGGGGTTTTGAGAGTCTCCATGAACCCGGAGCAGGAAAAAAATGTCATAACTACTTCCAATACAGGAATGAATTTTACACTTTTCATCTATGGAAATGCTAATGGAGATATGGACATCGACCAGAAAGACATCGATCTGATAGAACAGATTGGGGCAGGAAAAGCTAAATCAACTCACCTTGCAGATGCTAACCTTGATGGGAAGGTGGACAGCAAGGACGTTGAACAGGTAAAGGCAATCATTGGTGGAACTGCAACGGAAATAATTGTGCAAGATGCCTATAGTAATCCTGTAAGGGTTAAGACCCCGGTTGAGCGCATAGTTTCTCTGGACAAAATGATTGCCGAGAATGCCCAGGCAATAGGAGTTGCAGACAGGGTTGTCGGAATTGATAAAGACACTGTTGCCCGGAGCATTATTCTTCCAGAGATCAGTAAGGTGAAGAATGTCGGAGATTCATCGGAACCAGATATAGAGTCTATTGTAGCCTTAAAACCGGGCCTGGTCCTTAATAACCAGTACTTTGATGAAGGACTGATGAATAAGATGAAAGAAGCCGGCTTAACTCCCTTAAGCATGATATACCATGGAGATATACAGAACAGCCTGGGGTACGGAAAGATGCTCGGATACCTTTGCGGGGCCCCTGACTCGGCCAATAGATACATAGACTGGATGGGAACTACTTTAGGTGATATTCACGATAAACTTGCAGAACTGGACGAGAACGAAAGGACAAAAGTGATCTACCTGTATCCGAGAAAAGGAGGAGCTCTTGGAAGTGGTGGAAATGAATGCCCAACGATAAAGACTCTTCAGTTCCTTGGCGCAAACACCATGACCGATGATACAAAGGACACAAAAGGAAACATCATGGACACTGCGTCCTACTTCGAGATTGACCCGGAGGTGGTTATTATGAAGAACCCTGAGGCAATCGTGATGGAAGACTTTGATGTAGCTTTAGGTTATGGTTTGACGGACAGGGCCCTAGCCCGAGAAGAACTTGATAAAATCAAAGCAATGCCCGGGTTTGGCACAATAGATGCCGTAAAGAATGATAAGGTCTACCTGGTTGATGTGAACATTGTCTCTCACAGCAACTGCCTTGGGGCACTGTATATATCAAAGGCCCTTTATCCAGAGCAATTGGCAGATATGAACCCCTATGAGATACACCAAAAATATGTAAACGACTTCCTCAAACTGCCGAATATGGATGTTAAGAAGGATGGGCTCTTTATCTATCCGGAGATTTCTTAATCTCCGGGCCCGTCTTTTACCGTCTTTTATTTAGTAATGAGGAAGGTCTCCATTTTTGTGAAAGGGCGGAGAAGGGTGTTTTTCCACCAGCTCCTCCCAAAAACGCACTATGCGGCTGTAAGAGGCCCTCGTTTATTTCATTAGATTTTTTGGGGGTCAGGAAGAGAGATAGAGAAAGCATGCTTTGGCCAGGAAAAATATTCTTAGGACAGGGTCTTTTTAATTCATTTCGTCCTCTAGACGCTATGAATTTGTCTTCTCACCCTGTTTGGAATGCTATTATCAGATCTTTTGTGCCTCAATAAGTGATGCATAAACAGCGTTTTTTCTAAGGAGTTCCTTATGAGTTCCTTCTTCAATTATCCTCCCTTTCTCAAGAACCAGGATCCTGTCGGCATGGGAAACAGTTGAGAGGCGGTGAGCGATTATGAGAAGGGTCTTTCCTTTGCTGAGTTCCCAAATTGCCTCCCTTATTTCAAGTTCTGTGCAGGTGTCAAGCGCTGAGGAGGCTTCATCAAGGATAAGTATGGGTGCATTCTTGAGAAGGGCCCTGGCAATGGCAATTCTCTGCCGTTCCCCTCCTGAGAGCCTGATCCCTCTTTCTCCTACAATGGTCTGGTACCCGTTTGGGAGGGAAGAAATAAAGTCATGAATTTTTGCGGCCTTTGCAGCGGAGAGCAGTTCATCATCGCTTGCATCACCCCGTCCAAGCCTTATATTTTCCAATATTGAAGTGTTTAGCAGGAAGATGTCCTGGGAAACAATGGATACGCTGCCCCGAATTCTGGACAGAGAAAGGTCTCTTAAGTCATACCCGCCTATCATGATTTTTCCGGCACCCGGATCCCAAAAGCGCATTATAAGGTGGGCTATGGTGGTCTTTCCCGCTCCTGTCATTCCAACGATGGCAACTGTCTTTCCTTTAGGGACTTCAAAGTCAATTGCATGCAGCACTGGCTTATCTGGCTGGTACCCGAATGAGACATTTTCAAAAGAGACAGAGGGCTCAAGAATCTCAGGATTTAGAGGGTGTTCTGGCTCTTTTACATCGGGTTTCATGTCCATCAGTTCGTAGAGCCGTTTTGCACCTGAAAAGGTCATAGCGAACTGTTTTGAGATTTCAACAATATTTGCCATTGAACTAAAGCCTATAGATGCGAATAAAAACACAATTGGGAGGTTGAGCGGGTCTATCTCTCCTGCACTGCTGAGCAGAGTAGAAACTGCAAGAATCGTTATGGCCCCGCCTGAGAGGACCATGATATGGGCTGCTGTAATGAAGGAATTCCTCCGGATATACGTCCTGTAGCCTTCATGGTACTTCCTGTTCAGTTCCATCACCTGATTGTACCTGTCTTTTGACCTTGAGAACGCCAGAATCTCCCTGACCCCCTGGACGGTATCTATGAGAAATGAATTTAGATCTGCTAGCTGGAGGCGGAGCTGCTCTCCGCAGTTCTTATTCAGAATGAAAGCCATCCTGGGAAGAAGAGCAATAAGGAACGTGCAAAGAAAGAATGTCCAGGCAACAGTGGGATGGATGCTAAATAGAGCAAAGAATACCATGATAGGGATAACAGTCGCCGTCACCATGGGGGCTATAGTATGGGCAAAGAAGAATTCAAGGGTCTCTATGTTATTCCCTGCAACCGAGGCTATATCCCCGGTACGGCGCTGCATTATAACAGCAGGAGCAAGAGGTTCTATGGCCTGGTAGAACTGGTAGCGTATAACAGCGAGAAGCCTGTATGCACCTACATGGCTCAGGAAAGGACTCAGGTAGCCAAAAGCGCCTCTTAAAACTGCAAGGACCAGGATCAAAACGCCTGTAGGGATGAGCATATCAGGGCCTTCACCTGCTCTTGCCATCCTGAGCAGTTTAACTCCGAGGAGGCCGATCCAGAGAGTAACCCCGTACTTAAGGATCTCGGTGATGACTGCAATAGAAAGGACCGGAATCTGGGGCCATGCGGCTTTATACAGCCTGGCAATAGTATTTGTTGTTTTCATAACTTAAGCTCCTCTTCTATTTCCTGTGCCCTAACCAGGCCTGCGTATTTTCCACCAAGGCCCATAAGCTCTTCATGCGTCCCTGATTCTATGATGCTCCCGTCCTCCATCACCAGAATACAGTCAGCATTACGGATAGTTGACAGACGGTGGGCAATCACGAGAACAGTCCGGCCTGATTGTATGTTTTCTATTGCATTTCTGATACGCAGTTCACTTGCGGCATCAACGCTTGCTGTAGGTTCATCCAGAATGAGGATAGCTGCGTCTTTCAGTACTGACCTCCCTATTGCAATACGCTGCCGCTCCCCACCAGAGAGGAAAAGTCCCCTTTCCCCTACCATTGTTTCAAGGCCAGCCGGAAGCGAGTTTATGAAATCATCCAGGCTTGCGGCTTCAATTGCTTCATTTAGCATTTCCTCTGTTGCATCTGGCCTTCCAAATAGCAGGTTCTCCCGTATGGTCCCGTGGAATAGATAGGTATCCTGGGAGACCAGGGAGAGGTTCTGCCTTAAAAGATCAAGTGGGATATCCTTTATTGGAATTCCTGCTATCTTAATACTCCCACTGTCCGGGTCATAGTAGCGAAAGAGCAGATCTACAATAGTACTCTTCCCGACTCCCGACCCCCCCACCAGAGCAAGCATTTCCCCTGCCCCGACGGTAAAAGAACAGTCTTTGAGTACCTTTCTGTCAGGTTCATAACCGAAAGAGACGCAGTCAAACCTTATAGTCATTGGAGGCAGAAGGGATTTCACGCCTGACTTTTCCGGACCGGTTATGAGGGGTTGCGTTTCAAGCAGTTCAATTATTGAGCTTATAGTGTTCTTTGCATTGATGCTGTTATGGAAATACATACCGAGATGGATAACATGTTCATAGAAAACAGGGCCGAGCAGGAGGACAAACATTACCTGTTCTGTCCGCATTGTACCCATGCTCATGCCAACACATGCATAGAGTAAGGCTGAGCCATATCCGAGATATGGGACCATGTCTGCAATGAAATTAACCAGAATCCCAATTTTAAGCCTGCGTACATATTTATGGCCATAATTTTCAGAGTATCTTCTTATCTCATCTGCCCTTTTCTCGTGCTGGTTAAAGAGTTTAAGTGTGGTTAGTCCCTGCAGACTCTCGGTGTAAAATGCATTTAATGCCCTGTATTCATTCCAGACATTAGCAGACCGCAGCTTCCGTCGCCTGTTTGAGTGCATGATGCTCAAAGGGACCAGGGGCACAAAAGCTAGCAGTATACACGCAGTGGTAAAATCTACAAAAATGGCGAAAGCGACAAAAAGGGATGCTGGGACCAGAATACAGAGGAGAATATAGGGGATATAATATGAAACATACTGCTCCAGCTGTTCAGTTCCTTCTGTAAATATTGTGGCAATAGATCCTGATTCATTTTTATCGCTATATGAGGGCCCAAGCTTGAGAAGTTTATCATATATTTTAGAGCGAAGGGCTTCCTTCATTGCTCCTGCCGTGGCGTGAGTGGACCGTTCCCTGAACATTTCTGCCACAATTCTAAGGAAGAGCATGGATATCATGGCAGCAGCGACCTGAGCCATATCTGCAGTGGGTTTACCATCGATTGCCGCAGAAATAAAGAGGCTTACAAAGAACATAAGGAGAATTGAGGCAGCTGAGCTTACCAGAGCTGCGCTAAAGGTGCGCCCAACGTAGTATCCAAGCCGGGGGATGAGCCTGACAAGCTTAAGGTCAATAAAAAAAGAGAGGAAGTGATTAAGAGGGGATTCCTTCTTCGGGCTGAAAGTGCTAGGCTCTTCGATATGTGTCATTTAATAAAATACTCCTTTTAATAGACTTTTACTCTGCCTGATCAGAGGATTCTTTTTTTATAGGACTTACAGGAACTACATGAGGTTTTCCTAGCACTTCCAATACTACGGCTTTTACACCGTATACTTCTTCTATCATCTCTGGAGTATAGAGTTCGTCTGCCTTTCCTGTAGAAAAGACCATGCCTTCTCTGAGCATCACTATTGAGTCTGCGTAACGGGCGCCGAGATTCAGGTCATGGATGGCGATGATAGCTGCCATGCTTTGCTTTTTTACAAGTGTCCGTAAGATGTCAAGCACCTCAAGCTGGTTTTTGATGTCCAGGGCCGAGGTTGGCTCATCTAATAGAAGAAACTCAGGCTCCTGGCAGATCGCACGGGCAAGCATGGTGATTTGCTTCTGCCCTCCTGAGAGGCTGGAAAAGTCCCGCATAGCCATGTCTTTGATACCGAGACATTCCAATGTTTCTGCAACCTTGTCTATGTCTTCGTCCCTTATCCTCCAGGCTGAGTGCGGCCTCCTGCCCATAAGCACGGTCTCAAAGACCGTTGAGTTCATTGCACTGCTCCCATGCTGGTGGACCAGGCCAATATTACGAGCACGTTCGACGGAATCCATCTTCAGAACATTTCTTCCGTCGAGGAGGATAGATCCCTTTGGCTTAAGGATTGTATCTATACACTTAATAAGAGTGCTCTTTCCAGAGCCATTTGGGCCGACGATACCAGTTATCTCTCCTGGCCCTATCTGGAAAGTCACATCATGGAGTACATCTGCACTTGGATAACTGAAGGACACTTGATTGATATCAACTTTTACCATGATTCTTTCCCCTTACGCATAAACAGGTACATAAAGAACGGAACTCCAACAAAGGCAGTCATTATCCCAACCGGAAGGATCATAGGGGCGAGGACAGTTCTTGCAACTGTATCTGCTCCAAGGAGAAGGGCTGCTCCAAGCAAGGCAGAGCCCGGAATGACATAACGGTTGTCTCCCCCTATGACCATCCTTGTAATATGCGGGGAGAGCAGGCCGACAAACCCTATTATCCCGCAAAATGCTGTAACTGCAGCTGTAAGCAGGGCCCCAAATGCGAGGGTTTGCATTCTGATTTTCTCGACATTGATCCCAAGGCTGTGTGCGGTCTCATCACCAGCCCCGATTATAGTTATATCAGAAGCCTTGTAGACCAGGTATGGGATAGAAACGGCTGCAATCAGAAAGACGATGAGCACATTATCCCAGCCGGCAACCGAAATACTTCCCATCATCCAGAAGACTACTGCCTGAACTTGCTGTGCAGTACCAAGATACTGCATGAAGGCTGTGACTGCATCAAGCAGGAACATGATGGCAATTCCGGAGAGGATGATTGTCTCAGGGGTCATGCCCTTGCTTTTTGCGATAGTGTATATGACTATGGTTGCAAGAAAAGCGCATATGAAGGCGTTTATCACTACACTGTAGGACCCAAAAAGCCTTATCCCACCAATGATAGAGAGGGATGCCCCCATTGCGGCAGCAGAAGAGATGCCAAGAGTAAAGGGTTCGGCCAATGGGTTGCGGAGTACCCCCTGCATAATTGCACCGGCAACCCCGAGACTTGCTCCTGATACGACTGCCATGCATATCCTGGGAAGGCGGAGCTCCCAGATTATGGTGCCGGCAACAGATTCAGGAAGAGTTAATTCCGGAAAAATTTTA
Organism: Methanobacteriota archaeon; assembly: GCA_030054735.1. Taxonomy (GTDB): domain Archaea; phylum Halobacteriota; class Methanosarcinia; order Methanosarcinales; family Methanosarcinaceae; genus Methanosarcina. Next base: position 24,423 of record JASGVX010000090.1, read on the forward strand.
ACAATTACTCCACCAACGATGATTCTATAGACTTCAAGAAGGTTGAGGTTATAGGAGCCAAAAGCTGCTGCAATGCCTACTAAAAGAACAATAACTGCCGATACACTTGTCAAAAACAAAATTTTTCTCGAATGATATTGACGAAACTTTTCCTGAATACTTATATTATTTTTATTATAAACATCAGAAGAGCAATGTGTATCAGTGGTTCGATTCATATATTAATGAGTCCTCCAAACAGCACCAGACCTTATATGGTATTATTTCTAAAGTAATTAGTAACACCACATTGCTTTCACATTATATAAAAACAATAGTTTTTGGTATTTAGTAACAAAGTTAGTAATTAATTTCATCATATATCCGTAGATATTAGTTAAAAGTAATATTTCTCAGAAAATTGTCCCACAAACCTTATTATCTTACCCTTAAGATCATCCATATTTGCAATTCAGCCTTTTGTATACTCTTCAAATTGTATGGATAGAAGTAAATTTCACATGTTTGCGGATAACTTAATGATGTTATTAAGCTTAAAAAATCTCATGCTATCTATTATAACTTTGAAACTGTATGACAAAGTTCTTGTATCTTTTTCGGGTCAGGAAATTTTCCCTTGATTTTGAAGATGATATAAAAAATAAAATATAAAAGTTCCCATGATTGTTTCATGGGAAGGAAGATTTAATTTCAAAGGATCACGTTTTTTCAGATCACGTTTTTCAGCGTATTGTCAAATACCCGGTATCAAACCCTGAAATTGTAGATGTTTCCGATTTCACGTTTGTCCTGAAAAGCTTGCGCCCTGCTTTAGTCCCTTCATCAACAGTCACTTTTACCGG